>CAIRBY010000036.1 GCA_903876865.1 uncultured Acidobacteriia bacterium | reverse complement strand
ATTTCGAGATCGTGCGGTCGCAGCAGGTGGAGGGCGCCACACGGCGGCTGTATCTGCTGCGGAAGCGGAGTTAAGGGATGCGCGAACGGTCGCGGCTCAACGACTGGCTGGCCGCACTTTCGTTAAGCAATCTGGTGTTTCTCAGCTCCTGGACTTCGCTGCTGGGGATGAACCAGAACAACCTCTTCTACCTCAATCGCGCCCCTTCACCGGCGCACTATTATTCTCTGATGCTAGACGTGCTGGTGGTGGGCGCGTGCTTCTACGGCGTGGCGGGACTGTTGCATCGCCGGGTGTGGTGGGCGGTGCGCCTGCTGCCGGCGGCTGGAATTCTGCTGCTGTTTCCGATGGTGAACTCCCTGGCGGAAGCGATCAGCGATCCGGGCTCCTGGATGGTGCTGCGCTTTGTGGTGGAGCACACGCTGAAGACGTTCGGGCTGCTGGCTGTGGCTCTGCTGGCGGCGCTGTTGATCGGCGGCATCCGCACGATGCGCCCGGTATATCACCTGCTGAAGATTGTATCTCCGCTGGTCCTCTTCACCTTCGGACAATCGGTTTACCATCTGGCCGCGTACCAGCCCAACACTCCGGTGCAGGGCGCGCTGGCGCCGCGCCTGGCCGCGAAGGCGGCGGGTTCGCCGCGAGTGCTGTGGCTGATCTTCGACGAGTGGGATCCGGAGCTCTCGTTCACGGAGCGGCCCTCGCGGATCCAACTGCCGGAGATCGACCGGCTGCGGGCGGGAGCGTTCTTTGCGACCCGAGCGGTGCGCCCCAACCGCGACACAATCCTCTCCATGCCGGCGTTGACCACCGGGAGGGATGTCGAGGCGGTGCGCACGAACGGGCCAAGCGAACTGATGATCCGGTTCAAAGGAGCGAGCGCTCCGGTGGAGTGGAGCCGGCAGGACAACGTGTTCCGCGAGGCGCGCAAGCTCGGCTTCAATACGGCCGTGGCGGCGTGGGCGCTGCCCTACTGCCGGGTGATGAAAGACGACCTTTCGGAGTGCGCGTGGTGGAGCGATCCGGCGCCGATCAACAACCTGGGCGAGAGCTTCCCGGAGATGTTCGTCAACCAACTGCGCGGTCTGTACGAAACGGAAAACCACTCGCCGTTCGGACTCTCGCTTTCCGCGCGCCGGCATCTGGAAGTGGCGCAGGCGGTGCAGGCGAAATCGGTGGAAGTGGCGCGCGATGCCTCGGTGGGGCTGGCACTGCTGCATCTCCCGGTGCCGCACTCGCCCTTCTTCTATAACGTGGCAACGGGCCGCAACGACTTCGGCGCCAACGGACCCGGCGGGATGTTTCAACGGGCGAGCCAGGGATACATCGACGCGCTGGTGCTGGTGGACCGCTCGCTCGGCGAGTTGCGGCGGAGCATGGAACAGGCGGGCACGTGGGACACGACGACCGTGATTGTTTCGGCGGATCATCCGCTGCGCACCCGCCCGGGGTTCGATGGGCATCCGGTATCGCGGTACGTGCCGTTCCTGGTGAAATTGGCCGGACCGGCGCAGGCGCGGGAATATACGGCGCCGTTCCAGACTCTGCTGACGAAAGAACTGATCCTGGCCATGCTACGGGGTGAAATCTCGCGCACGGAGCAACTGGCCGCGTGGGTGGACGCGCACCGCGCCGAGTTCCCAGCCGAATAGGCCGCGCCGTTTCAATGCAGCCGCGGCAGTCTGTTAAGATTCCTGCTATGGCCGACGCAACTATTTATCCGCCCTCGGCGGAATTCGTTCAGCAGGCAAATGTACCGGGGATGGATGCCTATCTGGCGCTCTGCAAACGGGCGGCGGATGCGCCGGAAGAGTTCTGGGGAGAGCTGGCGGAAGCGGAGCTGCACTGGTTCAAGAAGTGGGACCGCGTGCTGGAGTGGAACGCGCCGTTCGCCAAGTGGTTCGACGGCGGCAAGATCAACGCCTCCTACAATTGCGTGGACCGGCACCTGACCACGGCGCGGAAGAACAAAGTCGCGATTCTGTGGGAAGGCGAGCCGGGCGATCAGCGCATGATCAGCTACCAGGAACTGCACCGCCTGGTCTGCCGCTTCGCAAATGTACTGAAGGGGCGCGGGCTGAAGGCAGGCGATCGCGCAATTATCTACATGGGCATGGTGCCGGAGCTGCCGGTGGCGCTATTGGCCTGCGCGCGGCTGGGCGTGATCCACAGCGTGGTGTTCGGCGGTTTCTCCGCCGAGGCGTTGAAGGCGCGGATTCAGGATCTGGAAGCGGCGGTGGTGATCACGTGCGACGGCTCCTGGCGCAGGGGCAAGGAAGTGCGGCTGAAGGACGCGGTGGACGAATCGCTGGCGGAATGCCCGAGTGTGAAGAACGTGATCGTGTACAAACGCACGGGCGGCGCGGTGGAGATGCTGGACGGGCGCGACCACTGGTGGCACGAGCTGGATAACGGCGTGAGCGAAGTCTGCCCGGCGGAGGAGTTGGATAGCGAGCATCCGCTGTATGTGTTGTACACCAGCGGGACCACGGGCAAGCCGAAGGGAATCGTACACACCACGGCGGGCTACCTGCTGCAGGCCACGATGACGATGAAGTGGGTGTTCGACCTGAAGGAAGAGGACACGTACTGGTGCACGGCGGATATCGGGTGGGTGACCGGGCACAGCTACATTCTGTATGGTCCGCTTTCGGCGGGGGCGACCACGATGATGTACGAAGGCGCGCCGGACTCTCCGCAACCGGACCGGTTCTGGCGGCTGATCGAGAAGTACCGGGTGAGCATTTTCTATACGTCGCCGACGGCGATCCGGTCGTTTGTGCGGCAGGGCGATGCGTGGCCGAATGCGCACGATATGAGCAGCCTGCGCCTGCTTGGTTCGGTGGGCGAGCCGATCAATCCGGCGGCATGGGAGTGGTATTACAAGGTGATCGGCAAGGAGCGCTGCCCGATTGTGGACACGTGGTGGCAGACCGAAACCGGCTCCATCATGATCGCGCCGATGCCGGGCGCGGTGCCGCTGAAGCCGGGTTCGGGGACGCTGCCGATGCCGGGCGTGATCGTGGATGTGGTGGATCTGCAGGGCAACCCGGTGGCGGCGAATCGCGAAGGCTTCCTGATCATCCGCAAGCCGTGGCCGAGCATGGCGCGCACGCTGTGGCGCGAACCGGAGCGCTTCCGCCAACAGTATTGGGAGCGGCTCGAGGGACTGTATCTGGCGGGCGATGCGGCGCGTCGCGATGAAGATGGCTACTACTGGATTCTGGGGCGCATCGACGATGTCATGAACGTAAGCGGGCACCGCTTGAGCACGATGGAACTGGAGAGCGCGCTGGTGCGGCATCCGGCGGTGGCGGAGGCGGCAGTGGTGGGCAAGCCGCACGAGATCACGGGGCAGGCGGTGGCGTGTTTCGTGACGCTGAAGAAGGGCGATTGGAACCACGCGGTGGTGGCGGAAGAGCTGCGCAAGTGGGTGGGGCACGAGATCGGGAGTTTCGCCAAGCCGGAGCAGATTCGCTTCACGGATTCGCTGCCGAAGACGCGTAGCGGTAAGATCATGCGGCGGTTGCTGCGCGAGATTGTGACGTCGAATTCGGTGACGGGGGATGTGACTACGCTGGAGGACTTGAGCGTGGTGACGCGCCTGAGCGCGCAGCACGACGAAGATTAAGCGCAGGTAGGGCAGGCGGAACCGCCTGCCGAGTTCCCGGGCGCGCGGGGTTGACAGGCGAAAGTTGAAAGGCGAAAGAGTTGGCAGGCGAAACTGCCTGCCCTACCGGGTAGAAGTCTAGCGATGGGACAGGAACTGGATTGCCGGTTGCATTACCAGGGGTCGCTCTGGAGCGGGCGGGCACAACTGGAGGGCGACCACATTCTGTTCCGAGGGGACGAACGGATCCGCATCCACTTTCGCGACGTAAGCGGCGTGAGCGCGCGGGACGGGGTGCTGCATCTGGAACTGCATGGCGGGGCGGCGGATTTCGAGCTCGGCGCGGCGGCGGAAAAGTGGGCGCGGAAGATCCAACATCCGCCCACGCGCGCGGAGAAACTGGGAATCCGAGAGGGACTCACGGTGCGGGTGGAAGGCGAATTTCCGGCTGATCTTCTGAAGGAAGTGGAGATGTTGCCGGCAGCCGGAGCGGAGCACGCGGACCTGATTTTCCTGGCAGCTCCGGAGCAGCGCGCGCTGGAGAAAGTTGCGGGCCTGGCGGCGGCGCTGCAACCGGCGGGCGCGCTGTGGGTGGTGTATCCGAAGGGCGTTGCGGCGATCCGGGAAATCGACGTGATCCAAGCCGGGCGCGCGGCGGGGCTTAAGGACGTGAAGGTGGTTTCCTTCTCGGCTACGCACACGGGGCTGCGCTTCGTGATTCCGGTGGCTGCCCGGCCGCGTTAGAATCGAGCCATGCGCCGCATGGTTTTCGCTTTCCTGATTTGCAGTTATGCTCTGTTCGGAGCCGATAAAAGTTACGTCCTGAAAGCCGCCCATCTGTTCGATGGCAAAAGCGAGCATGTGGTCTCTCCCGGACTGGTGGTGGTGGTCAATGGGAAGATCACGGGCACCGGTGCGAAGGCAGCGATTCCGGCGGGCGCGGAGACTCTCGATCTGGGCGACGTTACGCTCATGCCCGGCATGATGGACGCGCACACGCACATCACTATGCCCTTCCATCGCGACTACCGCGTGGGCGAGATGGACCTGCTGAAGAAGACGATTCCCGAACGGACGCTGGAGACGGTGGAGATCGCGCGGACCACGCTGATGGCCGGCTTCACGACGGTCCGCGATGTGGGCTCGAACGATTACATCGATGTGGGATTGCGCAACTCCATTGCCGCGGGCAAGGTGCCGGGTCCGCGGATGCTGGTGGCGGTGCACGCGCTCGGCGCGACGGGCGGACACTGCGATGGCTCGGCGGGCTTTGCGCCGCTGATTTTCGGGCGGGAAACGGGCATTCAGGATGGCGTGATCAACAGCGCGGATCAGGCGCGCGAAGCGGTGCGGTTCAACATCAAACATGGCGCGGACGTGATCAAGACGTGCGCCACGGGAGGCGTCTTCTCGCTCACCGACGATGTGGACACGCCGCAGTTGACGCAGGCGGAACTGGACGCGATTGTAGACGAGGCGCACGCGCTACGGCGCAAGACGGCGGCGCACGCCCATGGCGCGAGCGGGGCCAAGCGCGCGATCCGCGCCGGGATCGATTCGATCGAGCACGGCAGCTTCCTGGATGATGAAGCGCTGGACATGATGAAGGCGCGCGGCACGTATTACGTGCCCACGCTGATGGCGATTGAAGGCATCAAAGAGATGTTGAGCGATGGTTTCGTGCCGCCGGCGATTGCGGTGAAGGGCCGGCAGGCGATGGACGGACTGCACGCCACGGTGCGCAAGGCGATTGCGCGCGGCGTCAAGATTGCGGTGGGAACGGACGCCGGCGTATACGCGCACGGGAGGAACGCCGGCGAACTCGGCATTCTGGTGGATCTGGGCATGAAGCCGGTGGACGCGCTGAAGGCCGCCACATCGATCGACGCGGAACTCCTTGGGGTGGCGGACCGCACCGGCTCACTGGAGGCGGGAAAGTTCGCGGACATCATCGCGTGCGCGGGCAATCCGGAGCAGAATATCCGGCAGGTGGAGAAGGTCCGCTTCGTGATGAAAGAGGGCGTGGTGTTCAAGAACGAGAGGTAGGACAATCGCGCGATTGTCGTACGATGAAACCACGTATGAAGATCCGCGATATTCGCGCCACCACGGTGACGGTGCCGTTGGAATCGCCGTTGCGCCATGCCAATGGCTGCCATTGGGGGCGCTTCGTGCGCACGATTGTGGAAGTGGAAGCGGATAACGGCCTGATCGGGTTGGGAGAGATGGGCGGCGGCGGCGAATCCGCCGAAGCGGTCTTCCGCGCGATGAAGGCGTATCTGGTGGGGCACGATCCGGCGCGCATGGAAGAGATGCGCTTTCTGATTGCGAACCCCACGGCGTCTCTTTACAACAACCGCACGCAGATTCTGGCGGCGCTCGAATTTGCCTGCCTGGATCTGGTGGGGCAGCAGTGGGGCGTGCCCGTGTGCGACATTCTGGGCGGGCGTTTGCGCGACCGCGTGCCGTTCGCCGCCTACTGTTTCTTCCGCTATCCGAACCCGGCGACGGGCGAAGGCGAAGTCCGCACCATCGAGCAGGTGCTCGAGAATGCGCGCGCGCTCAAGCGGCGCTTCGGCTTCACGAGTCACAAGATGAAGGCGGGCGTGTTCCCGCAGGATTACGAACTGGAAGCGTACCGCGCGCTGGCCTCGGAATTTCCCGGCGATTCCTACCGCTTCGACCCCAACGCGGTGTGGAGCACGGAGCAGGCGATCCGCTTCGGGCAGGCGATTGAGGGGCTGCGCAACGACTATCTGGAAGACCCGGTTTTCGGGCTCAACGGAATGCGGCGCACGCGGCAGATGGTGCGCGTGCCGCTGGCGACGAATACGGTGGTGGTGAACTTCGAACAACTGGCGGCGAATGTGCTGGACCCGGCGGTGGACGTGATTCTGCTCGACACCACGTTCTGGGGAGGCATCCGCGCCTGCGTGAAGGCGGCGGCAGTCTGCGAGACGTTCCAGATGGGCGTGGCGGTGCACTCCTCGGGCGAGTTGGGGATTCAACTGGCCACCATGCTGCATTTGGGCGCGGTGATTCCGAATCTCTCATTCGCGGCCGATGCGCATTACCACCACCTGACCGATGATGTGATCGAGGGCGGTTTGTTGCAGTACGAGAACGGCGCGATCCGGGTGCCGGAAGGGCCGGGGCTTGGCGTGAAACTGGACCGCGAGAAGCTGCGCGAGTACAGCGAACTGTACCGGAGACTGGGCGGCTATCCGTACGATCAGGACCCGGGGCGTCCGGGGTGGACGCCGATAGTTCCGAACGATCGCTGGGCCGATCCGAAGGACGCCCGCGCGGTCGCGATTCCGTATTGAGAGTTGGCGGCGGCATGGCGCCGGATTGTAGTGCAGGCGATTTCGCCTGCCAACGTTTCTCTTTCCAACCTGGCACGCCCGAAGAGTTGGCAGGCGGAACCGCCTGCCCTACCGATTAGTTGGTGGCGCGGGCGGGTACGAAGAGCAGGCCGCGATCGGAGGCGGTATCGAGCAGCCACAAGGGCTCACTCGAAAGCTCGTTCAGGCGCAGCATCGAACCCATCGGGATGAGCGCGGCGGGGGCGCAATCGCAGGGCAGCGCGGTAGTGCCGCCGGTGGCCACATCCACGTTCAGTACCGAACGTCCGCGGGCGCTGGCGATGTAGAGCTTGCGCGCATCGGGAGAGAACGCCACGGCGCTGGGCGAACCCGGGACCGGATAGGAACGGATGGTGGAGGCGCCGGCCGCGTCCTGAATCAGGTAGAGCGTGCCGCCGTGGACCACGGCTGCATCGTGTCCACCGGCGGCGAAGGCCAACTGCGAACCGGGGGTCGCGTCCATCAGCTTGCGACTGTCTCCGGCCACGCCGATGAGTTCGATGGGGCCGTTGGCGGCATAGAGCAAGTAGGCGCCATCGTCACTGATGGCGAGTGCGCCATGGCCCTTTACGGGAGCGCGCAGCGGGATGGTGGCGGCGAGCGCCGGCGAACCGGGCAGGCCCTTGATCACCTGAACGCTACTGGCTCCCAGCAGTGCGGCCGAGGTCCCTGAGGGGCTGTAGACCGCGCGCGAGGGCGCGAGGAGAGAAAGTCCGGTGATTTCCTGCACGTTGCCGGCGGTCAGGCGGAACAGGTGCGGCGCGCCATCGGCGGAGAGCACGAGGGCGGAATCGAGGCGCGGGGCCACAGTGGCGGCGCTCACGGGGAAGCCGAACTCTACCGCATCGCCGACCAATGCGGCGCCGGGGATGCCCTGGATGCGGCGCAGGACCTGCGCGGAGGGGTCGAAGGCGAACCCCGCTCCCGGAGAGGCGAGACTCCCGGCCTGCCCGTAAACGGTGCACGCCGCCAGAACTGCCGATACAAGAATCTTCATGGCGATTACCTCGGGGGTCCGACTGTGCCGTTGGTGGCCGCAATCGTAGTGGCTGTGGGCGTGGTGTTGGTGGAACTATTGCCGGTATGGGTGGCGTAGTAGGCTCCGCCCGCGGCGGCTCCGGCGACTACGGCGATTACGACGATCAGTTTGGCGGAGATTCCGCCCGCCGCCGCCGCACCCGCGGTTCCGGCGATTACCGCATTGACCTGGGCGATATCGAGCGATGTGGTCTGCCCGTTGTGGGAGGCGTTCACATGGATCTTGAACTGGCCTTTGACCCCGTTGGGTTTGAGCCCATGGGCCACAGCCTGGCCCTGGCTATCCGTCGCCACGGTCAGGGTGTGCGCGCCATTGGCGAAGGTGCCGCCGGCGCCATTGCTGGGCAGGGTGAACACGACCAGGGCTCCCGCTACGGGTTTGTGGTTCTCGTCCTGCACCTGCACGACCGGCTCGCGCGCAGTGCGCTGGCGGATGTTATTCACCGCGCCTTCGCCTTCGACGACCACCAGATTCAGCATCGGGGCGACCTGAGCGGTCGCGGAAATCCAAAGTGCCAATAATAATGACAGGCAGCGCACGGCAGCCCTCCGTGCCCCATTATGGCCTTTCAGAAAGGGAAACTCAAATGGTTTGGGGGGGATCCGGCTGGTGGTGGGCGAGAATCCACTGGGCGGCACCGGCCAACGAGTGGGCCACGAAATCCGGCGGATGGTCTGGAGTGCGCTCGCGGTAGCCGCGGTCGATCAGCACGGTGCGTACGCCCGCCGCCGCACCGCAATCGATATCGCGCCAGCGGTCGCCAATCAGGAAGCTATGGGCCAGGTCGATTCCCAGCCGGGTTGCGGCTTCCAGCACGAGGCCCGGTTTGGGCTTGCGGCAGGCGCAGCGATCCACGTCATCGTGCGGGCAGATACAGAACTCGTCCACCGGCAGCTTTGCGCGAATCGCGGCGTTGATCTCTTCGACGGCCTCGCGGGTCTGGCTGCCGCGGGCGATATCGGGCTGGTTGGTGACCACGATCAGCCGATAGCCGGCGCGTTGCAGTTGCTGGAGGGCGCCGCGCGCATCGCGATAGAGT
>CAIRBY010000035.1 GCA_903876865.1 uncultured Acidobacteriia bacterium | reverse complement strand
TACGGCGCATCGCAGCCGGTCGAATCGCCCAACGGCAGCAAGGACGCCTTCTACACCAAGACCGATAAGCACTACGGCTCGAGCGACCACGTGACCTACATGCAGCACGGCATCCCCGCCATCATGTTCATCACCTGGCCCGACATGTGGTACCACTCCTCGCAGGACACCCCGGATAAGGAGGACCCCACCCAGTACAAGCGTGCCGCCGCTGTCGGCACCGGCGCCTTGGCCGCGCTCGCCTCCGGCTCGGATGAAATGGCCGCGCGCATTCTCAGCGAAAACCTCGGCCGCGGACTCTCGCGCATGGGCGAATCCCACACCAAGGGACTCGGCTATATGGCCGATACCGCCAGCGCCACCGCACTCTCCAACGGCTACAAGGAAGCGCGCATCGCCATCCTCCATCAGGCCGAAGTCGAAAAGGGCGTCGTGAACTCCGCCAGCATCCTGTGGACGAACGCCGCCAACGGCAAGCAGAAGACCGCAGCCTTCGCGCCCCTGATCGATCAGCGTGCCGCATCCCTCTTGAACGAAGTGAAGGCCGCCTATCAGCTCCAGGCCGCGCAGCGCGGCGTACCGCCCGCGGAACCCGTCCTGACCGCCGAAGAACGTGAAGCCGCCAATCTCGTGGTCGAAGCCGTAGCCGGCGCCGGACGCGGTGGCGCAGGTGGTGGTGGCGGAGGGCGCGGCGGTGGCGGCGCAGGCGGCGCGGGTGGAGGCGGCGGTGGTGGCGCACGCGGCGCGAATGCCGGACCCGCGCTGCCCCAGGAAATGACCGCCGAATTCACCATCCTGCTCGGTCAACACAAGACCGCGCTCGAAATCCGCGACTTCCTCTCCGGCGAATTCACCCCGCTCCCGCTCGCGGATCTGATGGTGGTCCTGCGCGCCCGCGAAACCGCCGGCTCCCTCAAACTCGTGCCGAAACCGGCGAAATAGCCCGCGGTCGTCCGCAAACGGCTCTGCCCCCCGGGCGGGCAGAGCCTATGCGGGAATCGTGAATTTGAAAGCCGTACCCTGTCCTGCTTCCGATTCCACCCAAATGCGCCCGCCGCCGCGCTCAACCATCTTCTTGCAGAGCGCGAGTCCAATGCCTGTGCCGGGAATTTCGCTTCCGTGCAACCGCTTGAACATTCCAAATACCGCCTTCGCGTGTTCCGGGTCGATGCCGACACCGTTGTCCCCGACTGAGAACGTCCAGTTTTTGGCAGTTCTCATCGCGGTGATGTGAATTCTGGGTGGCGCCTCGCCCCGGTACTTGATCGAATTACCAATCAGGTTCTGGAAGACCCGCTCCAGCATAGTGGCCTCTGTTACCACGGTGGGCAGCACATCGGAGGTCACCGTAGCACCGCTCTGCTGAATCTCCGCTTGAAGGGTGAGCAGCGTCGCTGATAGCGCCGCGTTTGAGTCTACCGGCGAGGTGGTCTGATCACTCCGCTCGGTGATCTCCCAGTAATCCAGCAATGCCTGATGGAGGGACTCAATCCTCCTGGCGCCCTCGACGGCATAAGCCATGAATTGGGGTGCCTCATCGCTCAGTTTTCCCTCGCACTCCCGCGCCAGCAGTTGAGTGTAGTTGACCACCATGCGCAACGGCTCGCGCAAGTCGTGGGTGAGCGCATAGATGAAGTAACGAAGCTCGTCGTTGGTCTTCTGCAGCGCCGCTTCGGTCCGCATCCGCGCGGTGATGTCTTCGGTAACAATCACCGCTCCAGCGATCTCCCCGTGTTCGCCCGGCAGAGCAACGCCCGAAAAAAGGAGCGTACCGCGCAGCCCGTCGAATCGTTCAATATCGATCGGCTGAGCGTGAACGGATCGTCCGGTTTCGAGAATGTGCGATGCCGGCCAATCCTCGGGCGTCAACGCTTGATCCGTATCCGGCCACCACCCCTTATATTGAACGTATTCCTCGCTGCTTCGCGAAAGCGGCGCAGAGCCTCCCCACATCGATCGAACGGCGTCATTTACCTGAACGATCGCTCCCTGGGCATTCATAATCGTGATCCCGACCGGCGCCAGGGCAACCGTCGCCACGAGCCGCTCGTGCGCGATCCTCGCCACTTCTTCCGTCTGCTTGCGCCCGGTGATATCCGTAAACAGCACGCCGAACCGGCCGTATTCGGTCTGGAAAGCGGATACGGCGAACCATCGACCGGTGGCTCCAAACCACTTCTCAAAGCGTGCCGGTTCACCGGTCAACGCCACCTTGCCAAAAGTCTCGGCCCAGGATGGATCCACTTCGGAGTACGTCTCAAGTGCTGTCTGTCTCAAGACATCTACAGCTTTGATCCCGCAATGCGTTTCGAACGCGGGGTTAACCGCCAGGCGACGGCAATCGCGCGGCCTTCCCTCCCCGTCGCAGATGATCTCGAATAACCCGAACCCCTCGGTCATGCTTTCAAACAGGGTCTTATACTGCTTCTTGGCGGCCAGCCGCTCCTCCTCTGCCTGAGCCTTGGTGGCCTGGTCGAGGCCGATCGCGCGCGATCCGGCCAATAGCACCAGGGAAAGGAAAACGGCGCCGCAGATCAGCAAGAGGGTCAGGAATTTCTGTGTCCCCGAGAGCTGCCGGTTCCTCTCCTCCAACACGGACAACTCACTGGTCTTCATTTCCTGGATCACAATCCGGATCTGGTCCATGAGCTGCTTGCCCCCGCCGGTCAATACGGCTGCAATGGCCTCGTCGACGCCGCGGGTCCGCCGTAGATCGATGGCGATCTTTAATGTGGCGAGCTTCTCCGTAGCCAGCGAGTGCAGAGTCTCGATCCGCGTTTGTTGCTGAGGGCTGTCGGATGTCAGGTTGCGGAGTTCTTCGAACTGGCCGGGGAGAGTCTGGAGGGCTGTCTGGTAGGGTTCCAGGTAGCGTTCGCTCCCCGTCAGCAGATAGCCTCTTTGTCCGGTCTCGGCATCATCCATTTCCACCAGGAGGGATTCGATCCGCCGCAGAACTTCATGCGAATGCGCGGACCACTGTTGAGCCGCGGTGAAACTCGTCAGGGTCGAAAAGGAGAACGCAGCCTCAGCCACCAGAATCAGAACCGCGAGACCGGGCCAAAATACGTGTGGTCGTCCCTTGAGACTATTCATGTGGAGGCAAGCGTTCAGTATGCAGACGAAACCATCCTGGCTTTCCTCACCGGTCAGGTCGAGTCGATAGATGGCGGACCACCGTCCTGGACCAATGTCCCCAATGGTACCTCACAACCGCTTCGGCAACCCTGCCGAGTGCCCCCAAAGCCCCCCTTCCGAAGGAATTTACTTTGCGCGTACTTCACACTGCCCGTCCCGCTGCGGCGATGGCGCCTGACCCGCGGTCTGCGGCAGTACCGTGCCCGTTGTTATAAAACGCTTCGATTTGAAGACAAGATTTACTCCAATCCATCGCGCATAACCCCGTGCTCAATCTGCCTCCGGCACCCGTGGAACCGATAGGAGCGATCGGACGGCACGTCATTCCCGGCTCCTGACGGTGGCGGCGCGATACGTGCTTCAGCCAGTAGGAATGGTTCAGAATGGCCGATCACGAATCTGGCTTCCAGAATATGCCAGGTGGGGATGCGTCGCGGCATCGCCCCACTCTGCCGCCACGACCGTACTTAGCCTTGCCACAATTGCAGCCACCCTTCAAAATGCGTTAGGATTGTCGCGCGTCACGGCGCTTGCCTGATCTAGGCATAAGAAGGGGAGAAGCATGAAAGCGAAATGGATGGTTCTGGCCGGCACACTCTGCCTGGCATGCATCGGCGGAATTCTGCTGGGACAAGAGAAAGAGGACCGCACCCTGCTCTCGCAGCAGCAGATGACCGCCATCATCAATGAAGTCTCCGGCGAGCGCGCCATGCATCACGTGCTCGACCTCGTCCCCTATCAGTTCGTGCGCCCACCTTCCGAATATCAAGGCCACTTCCGCGAGTCGGAAGTCATGGCGAAGTATGCCAAAGAGTACGGCTTCAGCAATGTCGCCATCGAAGACTACCCCACCGGACAGACTTATCAACCCGTGGTCGGCGAACTCTGGACCACCACCCCCAAAAGCGTGAAGATCTACGACATTCACGACATCCCCGAATCGCTCGCCTCCTCCAACGCCAACGGCGATATCTCTGGCGAACTCATCAGCGTGGGCCAAGGCACACCTCAGGAACTCGAAGGCAAAGACCTCAAGGGCAAGTTCGTACTCTCGCTCGCGCCCAGCGGTCTCGGCGGCGTCTACACCCGCGCCGTGGCCGCCGGCGCCATCGGCGCCCTCGGCATCAGCGCCATCGGAGCCGGCGACCGTGCGGCAGACTTCCCCGACGAAATCGTCTCCACCAACGTCAACGCCCAGCCGAATACCGCCGCGTGGGCCCTCTCCCCCAGAGCCGCGCGCGAACTCGAAACCCTGCTCAATCGCGGACAGAAGGTCACCATCCGCTCCGTCACCAAGAGCGAGCAGGTGCCCAATAAGCAGGAGATCGTCCACGCCGAAATCCCCGGCGATGGCAGCACCACCCAGGAAGTCGCCATCGGCGGACACCTCTTCGAGGGCTACATCAAGCAAGGCGCCAACGACGATAATTCCGGCTGCGCCCTTACCCTCGAAGTCGGCCGCGCCTATCTCAAGCTCATCGCCGAAGGCAAGCTGCCGCGCCCCAAACGCACCATCAACTTCAATTGGGTGCAGGAGATCAGCGGCACCAACGCCTGGTTCAATGCCCACCCCGACAAGGCCAAGGTCCTCATCGGCGATCTGAACTTCGATATGGAAGGCCTGCGCCTCACCCAAAGCCGCGCCAATTGGATTCTCCATCGCACGCCCGACACCTTCCCCTCGTACATCAACGACATCGCCCAGAGCATGATGGAATACATCGCCGAAGTCTCGCGCGAACGCGTCCGCTATCGCAGAGAAGGCTACGGCGCATCGCAGCCGGTCGAATCGCCCAACGGCAGCAAGGACGCCTTCTACACCAAGACCGATAAGCACTACGGCTCGAGCGACCACGTGACCTAC
>CAIRBY010000034.1 GCA_903876865.1 uncultured Acidobacteriia bacterium | reverse complement strand
GAACCGGGAGGTGCGAATGGGTGCGCAAAGGGGGGTACGGGTTGCTCCGGAGGTACCCCTCCGGCCGGAATGGCTAGTACGCTCCGAGACCCATTTCGTGACTGATTTGCCTGATTTTACAGGTGCAACTTATGTTAAAACAAATACGGGCTAAGTGGTCCGAAATGGGGACGGAGCCCGATTCGGTGCGGTGCGGATGCCGCGGTCCGGAGGCACGACATGACAGCAACAAAGGGCGTAACGGGGAGCTCGAGTGTGCGGATCCTGATCGTGGAGGATGAAGGCCTGATCGCGCTGGATCTGCAAGAGCGGTTGTGCCACCTTGGCTACCGGATCGCGGGGATCGCGCGGGGCGGCGCGGAGGCGATTGCGGTGGCCACGGCGGAAGAGCCCGATCTGGTGTTGATGGATATCAAGCTGGAAGGCGAGATGGATGGGGTCACCGCCGCCACGCGGATCCGCGAGCACCTGCATCTGCCAGTGATTTACATCACGTCTTACACGGATGAAACCACGTTGGAACGGGCCAAGCTGGCCGAGCCGCTAGGTTACATCGTGAAGCCGTTTACGGACGAGGAACTGCACCGGTGCATCGAGATTGCGCGGTATCGCCACGCGGCGGAGCGGCGGGTGGAGGAACAGCGCGAGTGGCTGGACCTGGTGCTTCACTCGATGGCGGAAGCGGTGGTGGCGACGGACGAGATGGGACGGATCCGGCTGCTGAACCCGACGGCGGAGCAGTTGTTGGGCTGGACGGAAGCCGAAGCGCGCGGCCACTTGTTTACGGAGGTGGTGCGCTTTACGGATCCGTATTCGCCGGTGATGGCGGACCCGATCGGGCTGGCTCTGCACGCGCGCATTCCCGTGCAGGGCGGACGCTTCCAACTGCAAGCGCGGAATAGAGAAGATTGCCTGGTAGAGGTCTCCACCTCGACGATCGGCAAAGGCGGCTCGGTGAGTGGCGGGATTCTGGTGTTCCGCAACATCACGCAGCGGTTGCAGGTGGAGCAGGAGTTGCAGTTGGCGCGGCGGATGGATTCGCTGGGCAGGTTGGCGGGGGGCATCGCACACGAATTCAATAACCTGCTGACGGTGATTCTGGGCGTCAGTTCGGCGGGGATTGCGGATGCGACGGCGAGCGATGCGCAGCAGGGGCGGTTCGGGCTGATCGCGCAGGCGGCGGAGAAGGCGGGGACCTTGACGCGCAAACTGCTGGCGCTGGGACGCAAGCAGGTGCTTTCGCCGCGGCCGGTGGACGTGAATGTGCTGCTGCACGATATGTACCACATGATGCGTACGGTGCTGCGGGAGAGTGTGGATATTCAGATTGAGGCGCATGCTTCGCAGTCCTGGGTGATGGCGGACCGGCAGCAACTGGAAGATGCGGTGCTGAATATTTTTCTGAATGCGCGGGATGCGGTTGCCGATGGCGGGCGGGTGGAGATCCGCACGGACAACGCACTTCTGCCGGATGGAGCGGGTGGAACGAAGGGTGGGGAGGCGGTGCGGATTGCGATCAGCGACAACGGCGCGGGGATGTCGCCGGAAGTGATCGCGAGGATCTTCGAGCCCTTCTTCACGACCAAAGTGGAATCGCGCGGATCGGGTCTGGGACTGGCGAGCGCGCACGGGTTCATCAGCCAGAGCGGGGGCAGCATTCAGGTGAGATCGAAGCCGGGGGAAGGGTCTACGCTGACGATTCTGCTGCCGGTTTACGAGATGGGGGCGCCGTCGGAGTACGAAGTGGCGCGCAAGCCGCACGCGGCTTCGGGGCTGTATCACGTGCTGCTGGTGGAAGACGACGAGCTGCTCCGGACACTGGAGATCGACATTCTGGCGGCATCGGGCATGGTGGTGCGGCAGGCGGCGGACGGGTTGGCGGCGTTGAACCTGCTGCTGGCATCGCCGGAGGAGTTCGATCTGGTGGTGGTGGATGTGGTGATGCCGAAGCTGAGCGGGGTGGAGTTCGCGCAGAGAGCGCTGGCGATCCGTCCGGATCTGCGGGTGCTGTTCGTATCCGGCTATGCGGAGGATCAGGTGCAGCTGGCGGCATTTCCCGCCGGGGCGGCCGCGTTTTTGCAGAAGCCGTTCAATCCGGTGGCGTTGACGGGGGCAATTGCGACGCTGCTGGCGGGGCGGACGTATCAGAAGAAGAAGGCCGGATTACCGATTTAGCAGTAGGCACCCGGGGACAAATACCGGCACGAAAGCAGGTGTGGTGTGCAACCTCTCAAAGCGCCGCGAACCGTATTGGAGTGGAGGGTGCTGCTGGGCGTCGGGCTGGCGCTCGGGGCGCTGCTGACAATCGGGGTGGTGCAGTACCGGGCGATCCGCATGCTGGAATCGGCGAGCGCCTGGGTCAGGCATTCGCAGGAGGTGCGGGGCGCGTTGGAGGGGGTTGCTTCCGAACTGCGCGAAGTGGAGTCCCTGAGCCGCGGTTATGCCGCCACGGGCAGCGACCTGTATCTGGGCGACTTCGACCCTTCGATCGGGCAGGCAAAGCAGCACCTGCGGGTGTTGCGCGGCCTGGTGGTGGATAACCCGGCGCAAACGGCCCGGGCAGAACTTCTGGAGCGGTTGGCCGGCGAGAAACTGGAGTTTGCGCAAGCGGTGGTAGTGCTGCGCCGCGCGCGGGGCGCGGAGGCGGCGGGGGCGAAATTGGGCGGGGGCGAGGGAGTTCGCCTGATGAGCGCCGTGGAGGAGGCAACGGCGGCACTCGAAGCCGCGGAAGCGGGGTTGATGCTGAAGCGGGAGCGGGCGAGCCGGGCCGCGTCGCAGAGCGCGTTCGCAGTGGCAGCGGTGGGCACGGCAGCGGCGCTGGTGCTTCTGCTCGGGACCGGGATCCTGCTGCATTTCGATATTCGCAAGAAACGGCACGCCGAGACGCGCCTGGCGGCGGAGCGCGACTTCATCGAGACGGTGCTGAATAGCCTTCACGATGCGATTGTGGTGTGCGACGCGGAGGGGATCGTGACGCGGTTCAACCGCGCGGCAGTAGCGGTTCACGCGCGCGATTCCCGGCCAATTGGAGCGGACGAGTGGGCTAGTGCCTACAACCTCTACCGGCCGGATGGCAAGACACTTCTGAGCAGGGAAGAGGTTCCCCTGTACCGTGCGTTGCGGGGAGAACGGGTAAGCGATGCGGAGATGCAGATCCTCCCGCAGGGCGACACACCACGAATCGTGCTGGCGAGCGGGCAGCCGATTCTCGACGCCGCCGGAACGCGCGTGGGCGCGGTGGTTGCCCTGCATGACGTGACGGAGAAGCGCGCGGTGGAAGCGCGGCTGCAAGAGAGTGAAGACCTCTACCGCAGTGTGGTGACGGCGCTCTCCGAAGGCGTGTGCGTGCAGGAAGCCGACGGCAGAATCAGCACCTATAATCCGAATGCCCCGCGGATTCTGGGGTTGAGCGAAGAGCAGTTCCTCGGGCGCACTTCGGTGGACCTGGATTATTGCACGATACACGAGGATGGTTCGCCCTTCGCCGGGGAAGAGCATCCGGCGATGGTGACGCTGCGTACGGGGAAACCGCAACTCAACGTCAGGATGGGAATCCAACGGCCGGGAGGAGATACGCGGTGGATTCTGGTGAGCACCGAACCGGTATCGCTGGGAACGGGCGAGCAGCGCAGGGACTGCGTGCTGTCCACCTTCACCGATATCACGGATTTGATCGAGGCGCAGGAGGCGGTGCGGCGGAGCGAGAGGGGGCTGCGCGAAGCCGAGCGGATGGCGAAGTTGGGGAGTTGGACCCGCGACCCGGGGACTGGGGAGATCGTCTGGTCCGAAGGGCTCTACCGCGTCATGGGAAGAGATGCGGCTGCTGCGCCGATTTCGAAAGAACTGGTGCCGGACCAGTTCACTCCGGAGGGCGCGGAGCGCTTGAAGGGTGCGTTGCAGAAACTGGAGTTGGGGGAAGCGTATGACCTGGATCTGGAACTGGCAGACGGCAGGGGCTGGCTCACGATGCGGGGCGAGGTGGACCGCGACAGCAGCGGGAAGATCGTGCGGTGGCGGGGCACGGTGCAGGACGTCACGGAGCGAAAAGAGGCGGAGCAGCAGATTCAGGCGTACGCGGCGGAACTGGACGACCTGTACCATCGCGCCCCGTGCGGCTACCATTCGCTGGACGGCAACGGGGTGTTCGTGCGTGTGAACGAAGTGGAACTGGCGATGCTGGGTTACGGGCGGGACGAGTTGGTGGGGAAGATGTGCTTCGCGGATCTGGTAACCGAGGAGTATCAGGATCGATTCTGGAGCAACCTGGAATTTTTCAAGAAGTCCGGACGTATCGATAATCTGGAATACGAGATGAGGCGGAAAGACGGCAGTACGCTGCTCGTAGCCGTATTCGCGACGGCGATCCGTGACGATTCCGGCAAGTTTGAGAGGTCGCGCGCGACAGTGATCGATATCACCGAACGCAAGCGGGCGGAGCTTTTGAAGCAGCGGGCGGAGGCCGAACTGCGGGATTCGGAGCAGCGGTACCGGCAGTTTGTGGAGCGGAATCCGGCGGGGGTGCTGCGAACGCGCATGGATGGAGGGATCGAAGACTGCAATGCGGCATTTGCACGCATGCTCGGGTATGAGACGGCGGCGGAATTGAAGGGCCGGAACATGGCGGAGTTCTGGGTGGACCCGGAGGAGCGGAAGCGGCTGCTGAAGCAGTTGGCTGAGACGAAACGGGCACTCGACTATGAAGTGGCGCTGAAGCGGCGGGACGGCTCGCCGGTCTGGATCGCCGCTACCATTGCGATGCCGGCGGACGATTCGCGGGGCGATGCTTTGGAAGGGGTGATTCTGGACATCACGGAGCGTAGGCAGGCGGAGATTGCGCTGCGGGCATCGCTGGCGGAGAAGGAGGTGATGCTGAAGGAGATTCATCACCGGGTGAAGAACAACCTGCAGATCGTCTCCAGCCTGCTGCATTTGCAGCAGCGGGCGATGCCGGATGAGGCGTCGCGGGAGGCATTCCGGGAGAGCGAGAACCGGGTGCGCTCGATGGCGGGGATCCATGAGAGTCTTTACCGCACGGAGAATTTCAGTCAGGTGGATTTGGGAGAGTATCTGCGGCGGGTGGTGGAGCAGGTGGCGGCTTCGTATCGCCGGCCGAACATCGTCTGCGATGTGCGCGCGGCGGAGGGCGTGCTGGTGACGGTGCAGATGGCGCTGCCGTGCGGGTTGATTGTGAATGAGCTGGTATCGAACTCGCTGAAGTATGCGTTTCACGGGGGCGCCGGAGCGATTGCGGTGGAGGTGGTGCGAGAGGGCGGGCAGTTGTGCCTGACGGTGGCGGATAACGGCGCGGGGTTGCCGGAGGCGTTCCAGATGGAGACGGCGGGCGGGCTGGGAATGCGGCTGGTGCAGACGCTGGCGGGACAACTGCGGGCGACGCTGAGCGTAGAGCGCGGGCCCGGGGCGAAGTTCCGGATTGAATTTGAAGATGTGTGAGGGGGAAGGCTAAGGGGCACGCAAAGGCGCAAAGACGCAAAGAAAGGCATGGCGGGGATGGGATGCTGGGCGGCTTTGCGTGGGATTGGGGGAAAGGCTAAGGGG
>CAIRBY010000033.1 GCA_903876865.1 uncultured Acidobacteriia bacterium | reverse complement strand
GGCCCAATTGCTGCCCAGTACGGAGTGCGCGCCGGCCCTCAGCCAGGCGCGAGTGAGCCCGAGCAGTCCGGTGCCCGGCAGTTCCGCCCCTTCGCCGGAGTGGCAGCCACTTAGCACGACCAGGCCGGCATTGGTGTGCCATCCGGCGATTTCAAACGGGGGCAGCAGTTCGTTTTCGCCCTGCCGGGTCAGGCTAAGCGCGATCAGCCCGTAGGCGGGGCGCTCGGAAGATTCCAGGACGTGCGTGGCCAGGTGAATCACGGCCGGGTTGCGCTGCAGTTGAGCGGTGAGGTTGCTCCGCGAAGCGGCTGCGCCGCGCAACAGGACCCGCTCCCCCTGCCAGTCCCGGGCGCACGCGTCCAGTTCCGCACCGCTGCCGACCAGACGGGGCAGCAGGAGAGGACGGGATCGCGCACTCTCCCCTTTGCGGAGGGATCCGGCGATCCGCGGGTCGGCGGTATTGTAAATGGGGTCGCCGATCCCGACAAACGGCGCCGCCGGGCCGATCCGGGGCTGTGCCAGCGCTTCCAGCCAGAATCCCGCCCCGGGAATCGACACCACGATGTGCCGTTCCACCAGATAGGCCGGCGGTTGGCGGCTGGAATCCTCAAGAGCGGCCAAAGGTACTTCAAAGAGGCCGCGGTCGAGCGCCAGCAGCCAGCGCGTAGTCTGTTGAAAATGCGGCGCCAACTGGCCGAACAGGGTCGCCCAGAGTCTGGCGGAGGCAGGGTTGGAGGGCGCGGGCGCCGAACTCGCCGCGCCATCGCGGACGCTGCGGACGGCGTCGGCGACCTGGGTCTCAATCTCCTGGCGCGGAGGAAGTTGATAGAGCACTAGTCCTTGCCCGTCCAGAGCCCACAACCAGGAGACGGAGTCGCCCAGCTGAAAGCTGAGCAGTGCGCTGTCTTTGTCGAGCGCCGCGTGGGTCCGGTCCAGCAGCGCGGCGGGCAGGGGCGCGGCTGACGGGCCCAGCGATACTTCCATGCGCACGAGTTCGGCGCGGATGGCGGAGACGCTCTCTTCGGCCTGAGTCTGGTGCGTGCGCAGCGACTGCACCTCAGCGCGCTGCAGGCGGGCCAGTGTTTCCCAGTAAGCCGGCGGCATGACGGAGGCGTCGGGCGATTGGCGGCGCGAGAGCACGGAACGCAGGCTGCGAGCGCGATTCTCCTCCACCGCTTCGAAGGTCTCGCGGATCAGGGCCGGGTCGTGGGTCTGCTGATAAAGGCGGTTGCCGGCTTCCACCAGGGCCGAGTGTACGCGGTCGAGCCAGCCCTCCGTGCCGATTTGGGAAGTGTCGTCGGGTGGGGCATTCCAGCGCCAGTCGCGGGCGAGGCGGACGGCGATGCGCAGATCGCTCATGGCCTCGTGCAGGCGTCCCTGTGCCAGTCGCACGCGGCCGCGGTAATGGTAAATGTCCCAAGTGGGAATCCAGCCTTGGGGAAGGGCGGAGAGTTCCACGGCGCGATCCAGCAGCGCCGATGCAGCGGTCAGGTCGCCCTGTTCCAGGCGGAGCCGGCCCAGACTGCGGTAGGAAACGTCGAGCGCCAGGTGGTTGAGCTTGCGGAGGCGGTAGGCTTCGAGGAGAGGTCCCTCGGCCAGCCCTAACTCCTGGTGCTTCATGTACTCCTCGCCGAGGCGGTTCCAGCCGTTGGCCACAAGCGCGGGGTCGCCGGCGTTATCGGCGGCTTCGATTCCCTGGTGGAAGAGGGTCAGCGCCTCCGGCATGCGATTCTGGCGCGCGCGCAGCGTGGCCATTTGAATCAGCATCTTAGGGAGGACCTCCAGGTCCTTGCCCTCAAGGCGGCCCAAGATGTTCTGCAGCCAATGGGCGGCCGAATCCAACTCCCCTAACTCCGAGTAGAGGGAGGCGATATTGGCTTCGAAGATGGCGGCGCCGCTGGTGTCGCCGATCGCTTCGCACTGGCGGTGGGCTTCCAGAAAGGACTGTAGGGCGGGGCGGTACTGATGCAGGGCGAACTGGCAGGCGCCGATATCGCCGGTGGCGCGAGCGACAAGTTCCGGCAACTGCGCCTGTTTTGCCTCTTGGAGCGCCGATTCAACCTGCTTTAGCGCTTCGTGATAATTGCCCGCGCGGAAGACTTCCATCGTGTCGTGCAAACGAGCGGAAACCGCAGCACCGCGCTTGCGTTCAGCCTCATGCGAAGCGGCGGACTGTCTTCTGGTCTTCGGTCCGTACCGCGGCACCGTTCCGACCAGCGGGAACACAAGCAAACAACAAGCCAGGATTTTGGCGGTCTTCAAACGCATCCTGCTTCTGGAGAGTCCTTCAGCGGATGATCAAATCCCTGGGGATTCTCTGGAGATACTCCAATATTAGAATATCTCCAAAGAATAGTACCAGTTTTTGCCTAAGTTAAGGCATCCCCACTAGGGGAGTATTTGAGTGGCGCGCTTGTGGAGAGCGCGAGAGGTACTTCTAGGAGCAGTTTAGATCCACGATCCGCCAATAATGATAATGATTGGTTCAGTTGGCATCTTCACTGATGAGTGCCGCCCGGCTTGCGACGGCTCTGCTAAGTCCAAATTAGCGATCCCGTTCCCTCCGGCAGACCGCCAAAAACGATAAGTTATTGAAGAAACTGGCATTTAAAATAAATTTGTTTGCGTCATTGGAATTGTCATTATTTTGGCGGAGTGCTACATTTTTGCCGCTCGCCTGGCCTGAGCTGATTGATTCCATGTGCCTTACGGATTGGCAGATGGACTGCATTAGGTTGGACGGGATGCTGGATGCAATTGCGGGCCAACTCGAGCGCTACATGGATGTTCTGAGCGCGAGGCAGAAACTGGTGGCTACGAACATCGCCAATGCCGATACGCCGGGCTACCTGACGCAGGATCTCGATTTCCAGGCGGAATTCGCCCGGGCTGC
>CAIRBY010000032.1 GCA_903876865.1 uncultured Acidobacteriia bacterium | reverse complement strand
GTCGAGACGGCAGGCAAGAACGCCTGCGCCACGAGTTCTCCCGATTCTTCGCGGGCTGCGAGGAAAGGGATGCTGAGTAACTCTGTTGTTGTCTGATCCGTGTTCCTCTGTGACGACCTACATCGCCAGTAGCGCCGCCATCAGATCGATCCCGTCCCACAGATTCTGGATCCGGATATTCTCGTTGAAGCTGTGCTGATTATTGTCGTGATTCGCAATCGGCACCGTGATCGTGGGCGCGTGCAGAATCTCTTCGATCATATACAGCGGCACGCTCCCACCCATCGTCGGCAGCTTCACAATCGGCCCGCGCGCCGCTTCCGCCGTGCGCAACACCAGCTGCGAAATCGGCAGATCCATCGACGTGCGCGACGCGCTATACCCGCCCGGCTCCACCACCACGCGCGCCAGTTTCGGGTAGCGCATGCGCGTCGCCGCGTCCGGTTCGCTCTCCACAATCTCGTACCCCTGCTTGCGGATGTGCTCGATCACGCGCTTCGCCGCCGTCGCCGGGTCGATCCCCTTCACCAGCCGCATGTCGATGCTCGCCGTCGCCGTGGCAGGCAGCACGTTGCTCGCCTTGTCCCCGGTGCGCGCGCTCGCCATCCCGCGGATATTCAGCGATGGGTAGTTGAGCAGTTCCACCAGTTTCTTCCCGCCGCCCTCCGTGCGCCCGAGCGCCAGTTCCTTCATCAGGTCCCGGTCCACGTCCGGCGCTTCCGCAATCGCCCGCTTCTCCGTCTCGCTCAGCGGCAGAATCCCGTCGTAGTAGTGCTCGATCAGCACCTTGCCATCGTCGTCTTTCATCGATGCCAGCAGCCGCGCCAGCGCCATCGCCGGGTTCGGCGCCCAGTTGCCGTAATGCCCGCTGTGCAGTTCGTGATTGGGTCCGTACAGCGTGATGTCCACCGTCGCGATCCCGCGCGCGCCGAACACCACCTGCGGACGCCGGCTCTGGTGCACCGGTCCATCGCAGATCAACCACGCGTCGCTCCCCAGCAGGTCTTTGTACTTGCGGATGATCTCGGCCAGATGCGGCGATCCCGCTTCTTCCTCGCCCTCGAACACGAATTTGATGTTGGAACGCAGCCCGATCCGTGCCGCCTTCAACCCGTCCAGCGCCGCCGTGATCACCGCGATCGGAGCCTTGTCGTCGCTCGCCGATCGCGCGTAAATCCGCCATTCCGGATCGATCTTCCCCGTCGCCGGCAGCGTCACCACCCGCCCGTCTTTTTCCAGCGGACGGTCGCGCACCACCGGTTCCCACGGCGGCGTCGCCCACTCTTTCGGGTCCAGCGGTTGGCCGTCGTAGTGCGCGTAGAAGATCACGGTGCGCGTCGCGCCCGGCGTCAGGATCTCGCCATACACCGCCGGCGGCGCGCCCGCCACTTCCAGCAGTTGCGTCTTCACGCCGCGTTTTTCCAGCAGCGCGCTCACCGCCACCGCGTTGGCGCGAATCCCCGCCGTGTCGCGCGCCAGGTTCGGCATCGCCAACAGTCCCATGAACTCGCGCAGAATCTCGCGCTCGTGCGTCTCCCGCCAGCCCCGCGCAGCCTGCGTGGCCGGGTCTGTCTGCGCCGTGCCCGTCTGCGCCACCGCCGCCAGAGCGGCCAAAGCCATCGCGAGTCTGCGCATCACTTCACCTTGGCGAAGATCTTGCCCAGCACCTTCACCGCCTGATCCACTTGCTTCTCGGTGACGATGAAGGGAGGCAGGAAGCGCAGCACCGTATCGTGCGTGCAGTTGATCAACAGCCCCTGCGCCATCGCCTGCGTCACCATCTCCTTGCCCGGCATGGCCAGTTCCACACCCAGCATCAGCCCGTAGCCGCGCACTTCCTTGATGAAGCTGTACTTCGTCGCCAGTTGATTCAACTCCGCGTGGAAATAGCCGCCCACCCGCTGTATCGATGGCATCAGCTCGTCCAGAATGTCGCAGAATTCCAGCGCCACGCGGCACGCCAGCGCGCCCCCGCCGAACGTGGTGCCGTGCATCCCGGGCTTGATCGTGGCCGCGGCCTTTTCGTTCGCCATGATCACCCCGAGCGGCAACCCGCACGCCAGCGGCTTCGCCGTCACCATCACGTCCGGCATCGTCACCGGATTCGCCCGCTGATACGCAAAGTAGGTTCCGGGCCTGCCCACCCCGCACTGAATCTCGTCCGCCACCAGCAGCGCATTGTAGCGGTCCGCCAGTTCGCGCGCCTTGGCTACGAATTCCGGCGTCAGCGGATTGATCCCGCCCTCGCCCTGAATCATCTCCAGCACGATCCCCGCCGTGTTCTGGTTGAATGCCGCTTCCAATGCCGCAATGTCGTTGATCGGCACGAAGACCGCCCCCGGCACCAGCGGTTCGAAATCCGCCCGGTATTTCGCCTGTCCCGTGATCGAAAGCGCTCCGAAACTGCGTCCGTGAAAGCTGTTGTCGAGCGCGATGACCTGATATTTTTCGTGACTGATCGCGCGCCCGTGCGAGTGCACCATCTTCAGCGCGCCTTCCATCGATTCCGTGCCGCTATTGCTGAAGAAGCAGCGCGCCAGGCCGCTCATCTGCGCCAGTCGCTTCGCCAGCGGCCCCTGATACTGGTGGTAGTACAGGTTGGAAGAGTGGATCAGCAAGCCCGCCTGCTCGCGGATGACCTTCGTGAGCCGCGGATGCGCGTGCCCCAGCGCATTCACCCCGATGCCGGAAATGAAATCCAGGTAACGCTTGCCCTCGAGATCGTACAGGTAGCAGCCTTTGCCGCGGCCAAGCACCAGAGGATATCGCGCATAGTTCTGCAGCAGGTATTCGCGTTCCAGGTCCATCACGGCTTGCGCCGGAGTGACCGAGGCAGTCTCTACAGAGGGGTCCGAAACGGGGGGAGCAACGCTATTCATCTACACATCATAACCCGCGCCACCCGCGCGCCAGATCACGGGACCGGATCAGTCGCTCAGACCAGCTGTTCCATCAGCGATACCAGATACTCCTGATCGAACGGCCCCGAGCGGTACGTGCGCGCGTCGAAGAAGCGCCACATCTTTTTCTGGTGCTCCAGCGTGTAGAAGATCAACTGCTCTTCGATGATGTCTTTATCCAGCAGTTCCTGATTGAACGCCCGCACCGTGCCGCTCAAAATATACGGCACCCGGAAATCCTCGGTCGAGACCAGTTCCGCCGTCGAAGAGAACGCGACCTGCAGAATCCGCCCCCGGGCATTGATCTGCATCAGGTTCGGGGAGTCGTCCTGAAACGTCCCCGGCGGGAAGCTCGGCGGATCCAGTTCCATCACCGGGTCCGTCAGCAGTTCGTTGATCGAGTTCACAAAGCCCGCGCAGATGCTGTAGATCTCGCTCGCCGCCCTCTGCCGGAAGTCTTCGATTTCGCGGGCGCGCCGCAGCATCCGCTCGTCCTTCTTCGCCAGAGCCTCGATGCTGTCGGCGAGCCGCTTCAGGCGTGCGTCCTGGCCTTGCTGTTGTCGTGCGGTGCGAGCCACACCTCAGCTTAGCGGCGCGGACCCGGTTCCCGCAATCGGTTCGGCGGCAGAAGGTCTAAAAGGTCCAGATTCAGCCGGACCAGGAGTTCGTCCGCCTTATCGAAGGAGAGAACCCGCCGTCCCTTCAGCACGTTGTGGAGGTGGGGTTGCGAGATTCCGGTATGCCGGGCCAACCCGCGCTCCGTGGCTTCGCCGCTGCGGATGCGCCAGCGCAGGTTCTCGAGCAGTGCCTGTTGCAGATCGTGAAAGGTCATGGCGGTGCCTGTGGCCTATTTCTCCTGGAAATAGGGTGGTAGGTAAATGCTTAGTAGTAATGGGACTAAAATAATAAATTTTGCTTTCAGATTAATCCTATGCCGCTACAAAAATGCTGAAACCAAACGACATATTTCACGTTCCTATGAAAAAGTACTAATAGTATTTATATAACAAAATAAGAATTCATTGACGTTTTTCTTTGTGGGGATACAGTGGAAAAAGCTGTTGAAACCCATGGTGAAGGGCAAGCTGAAAACGCCCGAACCAAGAGGACACTCTCAAATGCAATGGAATCGATCGAACACGATTGGCTTGGCGAACGAATCCTGTACCTACTGCCAAGGCCAGGGAACGCGTGCTGTCTATAAAACCAAGGAGGCGCCCTGCAACTGCGTCTTCCGGGCCATTTTCCGGGCCTGCCTGAACCGTTTCCGTGACTGTGCCGCTTCCGGCACTCACTTTGGAACCGTTTCCTGGGAGTTTTGCGCGGGCGCCGGCGGGCGCCGGATGTATTCCCGCAAACGCGAAGAATTCATGGCGGATTTCTGTCTGGTCAGCCGCCGTGTGCTCGATGAATCCGAGCAGAAAATCTTCCGCTACTACTTCCTGCTCGGCGCCGATTGGAAACTCTGCTGCCGCCAGCTCAAAATGGACCGCGGCAACTTCTTCCACGCCATCTACCGGATCGAACGCGTCCTCGGCCGCGCCTTCTCGGAACTCGAACCCTACGCCCTCTATCCGCTCGATGAGTATTTCGGCGGCACCGTCCGCCGCGAACCCGGCCGCGCCGGCAGCGTGGTGCCCATCCAGGGCTCCAACCGCCTTCGTGTCCCCTGGGCTCTCTCCGCCTGATCCCCTCCGTCGTCCGTTCCCCACCTTGCAGGGGCGGCCCCGTCCGCCGTCCCTGCCGAGTCCCATTGCCCTTACAATAGGGATTCAAGCCCTCTCCCCATGGATAATCTCACCCACACGGCAATCGGTCTCTTCCTCAGCAGAATCGGGCCCGGCCGCTGGAGCGACCGCGGGCTCCCCATTCTGCTGCTCGCCGCCAATCTCCCCGATATCGACGTGGTCATGGCGGCCGGCGGTTCCGTTCAGTATCTCCACTACCACCGCCACCTCACGCATTCCCTCGTCATGATGCCCGTGATGGCGCTGCTCGCCGTCGCCTTGGTGCGCCTCATCGGGCGCCGCCCCGTCCAATGGCCCGGGGCATTTTGCGCCGCCCTCCTCGGCGTGGCCTCCCATCTGCTCCTCGATTGGACCAATGTCTACGGCATCCGCCTCCTGCTACCCTTCTCCGACCGCTGGCTCCGCGCCGATATCACTTCCGTGGTCGATCCCTGGATCTGGGCCGTGCTCGCGCTCGGCATCGCCGGGCCCTTTCTCGCCCGCCTCGTCGGCTCGGAGATCGCCTCCGGCCCCGTCCGCGAGCGTCACCACGGCCGCGGCTTCGCCTGGTTCGCCCTGATCGTGATCCTCCTCTACGATTGCGGCCGCGGCGTGCTCCACGCCCGTGCCGAAGCCGCGCTGGGCGCCCGGCTCTATGAAGGTGTGGTGCCCGTGCGCGTTGCGGCGATGCCTTCCGCCGCCAATCCGCTCTACTGGCGCGGCATCGTGGAAACCCCCGGCGCCTATTGGGTCGGCGACGTCCAGTTCGGCCTGCTCCGCGCCGATCCCCACGGTGCCGTCTTTCACAAACCGGAGTCGGAGCCGGCCATGGAGGCTGCCCGGCGTTCGCCCGTCTTTCAGGATTTCCTAGCCTTCTCGCAGATCCCGCTCTGGCGCGTCACCCCGGATCCAAGCTCGGAAAACGGCAAGCTCGTCGAAGTCTTCGACCTGCGTTTCGGCACCCCGCTCGCCCCCGGCTTCCGGGCGCACGCTGTGCTGGACGGCCACCTCAACGTACGCGAATCCGCCGTGCACTTCGGCTCCATCCCTCCGCGCTGAGGCGCCAAACTAAGGTTAATCCGTAAGCGTTCTCAGGCCTTTGTTCGATTCCTGCGCTCAGATCGCAACGGGAGAATAAGGTATGCGGATCCCCGATGAGCTGTCTGTGTTGGACCGGCAACAACTCCGGGATGTGACCATGGAAGATGAGGAACTGATGGGGGAGGTCATCCTCGCCCTGTTGGATGACACTTCCAAACAGATCGATCTGATCGATAGCGCCATTCGGGAGCGCGATCCGCAGAAGACCATGCGCCTCGCCCACTACTGCAAGGGTGCCTGCGCCAATGTGGGCGCCAATGCCGTTGCCGCCGTGCTCAAACGTCTGGAGCAGGAGGCTTCACGCCAGGCGTTCCAGGATTGCTCCGCATCCCTGCGCAATCTCGATTTCGAATTGCAACGCCTGCGCTCCGCCGCCGGCGACTTCCTGCCTACCGGGCGCTGACTTCGCGCACCAGCGCGAACGCCGCATCGCTTTGCCGGATCGGCGTCGAAAAGCTCTTCGTCCCGTTCGCCGGCAGTTTCTCCACCGTGGCGCTGACCGCACCCAGTTGCGAGCCGGAGAGATTGGTCAGATCCACAATCACTTCCGCCACCGCGATCTCGTGTGCGGTCGTGTTGCGTAGCGTCCCGACCAGCTTCGTGCCGCCCGCAGTCTCTACTTTGACGTCCATCACTTCCACGTCGTGATTGGTGCTCAGATGCAGATCCTTGTTCATATCCGGCAGCATCTTGGCCGCAATCTCAGAGGCGGAGACCTCTTTGGTCGGCTTTGCTTCCGGGGGGCTCATCAGGCTGCTCAGCACAAAGCCCACGGCGACCAGTAGGACCAGGCACGGTATCCCAATCAGCGTCCACGAGCGGATCTTCTGGTTCCAGGAACGGTTGGTCAGGTAGAGCGGATCGGTCGGTGCCGGTCCTCCCGAAAGCAACCTCTCCACGGGGCCGCTCAGAGGTCCCAGCCACTTCCACTGTGAACCCTGCGGTGTCGTCTTAGCGCCAGCCGGCCTGAGCCCGGCAAACACGATGGATTCGATAAATGCTCGTAGTCGCTTCATGGTAATGCCGTCGCCGCCACGTCCGAGGGTTATTATAGCTCGCACCGCCCCGCCCGCCGCTAGTTGCCGCTCTCCGTTCCTATCCGCGCGAACCCGCCAGCAGGTTTTCCAGCGCGCTGAGGTTATCCGGCTTCCCCATCACAATCAGGTAATCTCCGCCCCGCACGGCCGTATCCGCCGGCGGATTGAAAATCATTTCGCCATCCGACCTGCGAATCGCCATCACAATCACGCCCACAACCTTCCGCAACTGCATCTCGCGGATTGTGCGCGCAACCATCTCGCTGCTCTCCGCCACCCGCACCTGCTCAATGGCGATGTCTTCGCCCACATCCTTGGTGGTGAAGTCGAGGAATTGCACCACATGAGGCCGCAGTAGGGATTGCGCCAGCCTGTGCCCGGTGATCGCATAGGGCGCGAAAACCGCGTTCGCCCCGGCGCGCCGCATCTTGTCCTCCGCCCCCTCTTCCGCCGCCCGCGCCGCCACGAAGAGCCGCTGGTTCAATCCCTTGGCGGAAAGCAGCACGAACAGGTTATCGGCGTCCGTCGCCAGCGCCGCCACCAGGCCGCGGGCCCGCTCGATCCCTACTTCCCGCAGCGTTTCGTCGCGCGTCGAATCCGCCGCCACCGCCAGCATGCCGCTCATCATGGCGCGCTCCACCCGCTCCGGGTTGATGTCCACCACCACGAACGGCACTCCCGCGTGCAGTAGTTCTTTGGCGGCTCCCCGGCCCACGCGGCCAAAGCCGCAGATGATGTAGTGATCTTTCAGTTTGTCGATCATGCGTTTATTTCGCCGCTTCCCGATCGCATCGCCGAACTCCAGTTCGATGATGGTCTGGGTCATGGCGCCCATGGCGATGAAGATTGTGGTGACTCCGAAGAAAATCAGGAAGGAATTAAAAACCCGTCCCGCGTGCGAGAGCGGATGAATCTCCGAGTACCCCACCGTCGTCATGGTGATCAGCGTCATGTAGAACGCGTCGAACGGCGGGAAATTGTCGATGACGACAAACCCCACGGTGCCGATCGTGAGCGTCACACTTATGGCCAGCAGAATCAGGACGAGGCGCCGCGTGAACCGGTTCATTGGTACCTGGACCAAGTATACCCGCCCGCGGCCAATCCCTACGTCACGATCGCGCTGCGCAGCGCCAGTCCGATGCGGTAGCGCTCCCCTTGCGGCTCGCAATACTGTACGGTCCCAGACCCGCTGAACCCCTCGCCGTGCACCTCCACGGTCTCCCCCGGCGCCACCGGGCAATCCACCCACAGCCCGAATCCATTGGTCGAGATGTCGCGCACCGATACCGGCAAGGTGGCGCCCCCCGGGAGGATCAGCTGCAGATTGCCCCGCCACGCAATCCGGGTCTGCGAACGGCGTTCGTTGTTTTCCGTCATACCCCAACAATCGGCGCTTGCACGGAAAACTTTATACCCCGCGTCCCGTCTGGTAAACTAGGGAAGACTCTTCGCAGTTCGATCCTCCCATAACAGGGGCCGGTAGCTCAGTTGGTAGAGCATGTGACTTTTAATCACAGGGTCGCGGGTTCGAGTCCCGCCCGGCTCACCAGTCATTTCCTTCTGTTTTCAGTTAGTCAGTTCGGTAGCCGCTGCCGTCTCGCCACCGTGAACGCCATCTGAGTTGCCGGATGTTAGACTGCCGGTGGATGCGGCCCGCGACTTGGCCGTACCTCCGGAACAGGAGTCTGATTTCGATGCAGGCATTGTCTCGAAGAGGGTTTGTCATGACCGCGGCCTCTGCCGCCAGCGTCATGGGCGCGAACGATCGGGTTCGCCTTGCCTCGATCGGCTGTGGCGGACGCGGACAGCACCTCATGCGCATGGCCAAGGCCGCTGGCGGCGCTGAATTCGTCGCCGTTTGCGATGCGTGGGACGTGCGCCGCCGCGAGGGCGCGGCGTACCTCGAGAAAGAACTGCCCGGCCCCAAAGTCGAGCAGTACGCGGACTACCGGCAACTGCTGGAGCGCAAAGATGTGGACGCCGTCATCGTGGCATCCACCGACCACTGGCACTCGCGAATGACCGTGGACGCACTGCATGCCGGCAAAGACGTCTACTGCGAAAAGCCCATGACCTCTCTGCCGGAGCAGGGGCTCGATGTGGTGAAGGCGGTGCGCGCCACCGGCAAACTCGTGCAGGTGGGCGTGCAGCAGCGCTCCATCGACCACTTCATCGAAGCCAAGCAGCGGTTCTTCGATAGCGGCATGATCGGCCCCGTGCATTTGGTGCGCACCTACTGGAACGCCAATAGCGGCTACCTCACGCCCGTCCCTCCCGGCATGGCAGGCAAACCGGATGGCCTGGATTGGGACGCGGTGCTCGGCTGGCTCCCCAAACGGCCCTGGAATCCCAAGATGTATTTCAACCGCTTCGCCTATTGGGAGTTTTCCACCGGCGGCCAAACCGGCGGCCTCTTCGTGCACATGGTCGATGTCGTGCACTGGTATCTCGGCCTCACCAGACCGTTATCGTGCGTGGCTCTGGGCGGCATCTACCAGTACAACGATGGCCGCGACACGCCCGACAACATCAACTTCATTTTGAACTACCCGCAGCAGGTGAACGTGACCTTCGAGGCCACCATCACCGATATGATCCCGCGCGAATCCGCCGACATCGTATTCTACGGCGAGAAGGGCCGCCTGAATATTTTCCGCGGCGGTTACCGCTTCCTGCCCGCCGGCGGCGGCGAACCAATCGTAGCCAAGGGCGGCCCCGAACCCGCCCACATGGCCAACTTTCTGGATTGCGTGCGCTCGCGCAAGCAACCGAACGCGAACGCCGTCGACGGCCACTATGGTGCCATGGCCTGCCACATCGGCAACATCGCGTATCGCACCGGGCAAGCCGTCGCCTGGAAGCGGGAGTGGGACGTATGATCGCCCCCGGCATCAATATGGAGTTCATCCGCTGCGAAGACAGGAGTTTCGCGGCGGGTGTGGAACGCGCGGCGCAAATCGGCTACCGCTACATCGAACCGATGGTGCACAATGGCCGCGAGTTGCTCAGCGAGGCGGGCTATTTTCACTCCGTTTCCATGGACGAGGATGCCCTGTTGGTGAAGGATATCTGCGACGCCAACGGCGTGACCTGCTCTGCCCTTTCGGCCCACTGCCCCCTGATGCGTCCCGAGATCAGCGTGCCCTATCTCGAAAAGGCGATCCGCTTCGCCAAGGTGCTGGGCGCTCCGGTGGTCAACACGGATGAGGGAATCCGGCCCTCCTGGCTCACGGCGGACGAGTGTTTTGAAGTGATGCGCTACACCCTCAAAACAGTGCTGCGCACTGCCGAGCGGCACGGCATCTATGTGGGGATTGAGCCGCATCAGTCCATCTCGCGGACCACGGCCGGATTATTGCGCATCGCCACCCTGGTCGAGTCCCCGATGCTGCGCGTGAACTACGACACAGGGAATGCCTATCTGGCCGGGGAAGATCC
>CAIRBY010000031.1 GCA_903876865.1 uncultured Acidobacteriia bacterium | reverse complement strand
TGCAACATATCCAGCGCTTCTTCGGAACGGACTTCACCGATGATGATGCGGTCGGGGCGCATACGAAGGGCGTTGATGACCAGTTGCCGGATGTGAATCGCGCCCGTGCCTTCCACGTTGGCGGGCCGGGTTTCCATGCGCGCCACGTGGGTCTGCTGCAGTTTCAATTCGGCCGCGTCTTCGATGGTGACGATGCGTTCGTCTTCCGGAATGTACGAAGAGAGCGCGTTCAACAGCGTGGTCTTGCCGGAACCGGTACCGCCGCAGATGAGGATGTTGAGGCGTGCCTTCACGCAAGCCTTGAGCAGGTCCAGCATGCCCTCGGTCATGGCGAGTTTCGAAACCAGATCTTCGCCCTTCAGCGCATGGCGTCCGAAACGGCGGATGCAGAGCAGCGGCCCATCCACGGCGACGGGCGGAATGGCGGCGTTGACGCGGGAACCATCGGGCAGGCGGGCATCCACCAGCGGCGAGGATTCGTCCACGCGGCGTCCCACGCGGCTGACGATCTTTTCGATGATGCGCATCAGGTGCGCGTCGTCTTTGAACTCCACCGGCGTGCGGTAGAGTTTACCGGCGCGCTCCACATAGACCAGGCGCGGCGTGGTGACCAGAATATCGCTGATGGTCGGGTCCTGCAGCAGCGGTTCGAGCGGGCCCAGACCAAAGACTTCATCGAGAATTTCCTCGATGACGCGGTCCTTTTCCACCAGGCTGAGAGGCGTCTTCTCTTCTTCTACAAGCTTTGCCACGGCGGCGCGGATTTCCGCGCGCACGCGTTCGCCCGCCATGGAAGAGAGGGCTTCCAGGTTGATGCGGTCGAGCAGCTTGCGGTGGAGGGTGAACTTCAACTCCTGGTACTCGGGAGTGGAGCCTTCCCGCGTGAAGAGGCGGTTTACCCAGCCCGCCTGCCGGTCATCGCCAGTCTTTGAAATCGAATCCAGGATCGCTGCCATAGTGATTACCGTTTACAGAAAACCGCCACTAACCGAATAGGGCAAATCTCTTCTTGCCGTTGACCGGCTTCTCTTCTTCCAGGTTGGCCAGTTTGGCGGCCAGCTTCGCAATCTGCCGGCCCAGCTCCGAATTGCGCGAGAGCATGCGCCCCTCGGCATAGGTTTCGTACAGCTCGGGATAATCGTTGGGCACGGTAGCGAAGATCGGCGTACCCAACATTTTTTCCAGTTCGCCCGGGGTGATATCGAGCCGCTTGGGGGCGCGGTTGAGAATCAGCTTGATGCGATTTTTGCCGAAGCCGCCATCGAGCAAAGTCTGTATGATCTGTTTGGACTGGTGCAGCGCCGGAACTTCCAGCGTGGTGACGAGGCAGGCCTCATCGATCTCTTCCAGCGCGGCCATGCCCATGCGGGTGAGGCTGCGTCCCAGGTCCACCAGGGTCCAATCGTAATGGGGTCTGGCGAAGGCCAGCACCTGCCGGATCTGTTCGTCCTTGGGCTGTTGTTTCGAGGCCAGCGCGAGCGGCGAAGAGACGATCTCCACGCCCGGAATGCCGTTAGAGACCAGCGCTTTCCAGTAGTGCAGGTCGAGCCGGTGCAGGTTGTTGACGGCGTCCAGAATCGAGTAGACGGATTTGGTCTTGGTGATGAAAGCGACCATGCCCGCGTCCAGATCCAGATCGGCCAGCAGCACCCTCTGGTTGGCGCGGCCCAGTTCGGCGGCCACGTGGCAGACCAGCGTGGTGGAGCCGCAACCGCCCTTGGCGGACATGAAGCCCATCGCCTTGCCCCCGCCCTTGGCGCCTTCGCGGCGCCGGCTGCGGTCCAGGCTGCGGCGCTCCAGGGCGCGGCGCAGGGAATCCTGCAAGGGCGGATACAGATATTCGTTGATGCCGGCGCGCAGCGAAGAGAGGATGGCTTCGGAATCCGCGTTGTTGTTCAACGCGATGATCATCGGGTCGCCGGCGGCGGCGCGGATGGAGCTGACGAGCCCTTCGAGCGGCTCCTTCCAGCCGCTGATATCCACCAGGACCACGTCAGGGCGCATGCGCTCCAGGCGGTCCAGGAAGTTGCTCACATCGCCAACGTCCTGATGTTCGACGATGATGCGAAACGGCAGGTCGGCGAGGGTTGCCTGGGCCTGGTCCCACAGTTCGCGGTTTTCAATCGCCAGTCCGATAGTCAGCGGGTACATGAGGGGTCTCCAGGCAGCCGGTTCACTTTCCGCTGCCTCCGGAGCCGGGCGCCGTTGCCGGAGCCGCTCCGGGCGCGACCGTGCTGACGGGGTTGGTCAGGGTGGCCGGCGGCGCCGCCTGGCCTTCCTTACGCTTGATTTCAATCAACTGCTCGATCGGCATGGAAGCGTTGGGCGGCTTCACGGGGACCGGTCCGGTCTTATCCATGCCGGGCTGGAAGAGTTCGTTCTCGCTGTTGCGCGGGAGAAATTCGAAGGGCATTTTCAGCGAGGGTACGGTCTGCCCGGCGGGGATCGGCCGCACCACTTCGGGCGTCACGATCACCAGCAGTTCGGTGTTGTTGCGGGAGCGGGCGCGGCTGGTGAAGATCTTGCCCAGCAGCGGAATGTTGGAGAGGCCGGGGATCTTGTTGAGCGTCTCCGTCATGGTGTTGTCCATCAGGCCCGCGATCACGAAGCTCTGGCCGCTCTCGAGCTCCACTTCGGTGGAGACGCGGCGGGTGCTCAGCGCGGGGATGGTGTAGCCCTGGAAGGTGACCGCGTTGGCGTAATCGAGCGCGCTGACTTCGGGGGCGACCTGCAATTGAATGGTGCCGCGCGCGGTGATGCGGGGCAGGAAGTTGATGCGGATGCCGAACTCGCGGAAGGCGATGCTGACGGCGCCATTGGCGCTGCCGCCCTGCACCATGGGGAACGGGAATTCGCCGCCGGAGACGAAGCTGGCGGGCTTGCCGTTGATGGCGAGCACGTTGGGTTCGGCCAGGGTTTCGAGCATGCGCTTGCTTTCCAGCGCCTTGATGGACGCGCCGATGTTGATGTCTTTGCGGAACAGCAGTACGTTGAGCGCGTCAGAGAGGGTGACGACGCCGGCAGTGGAAACGCCGGGACCGCTGAACTGGCCGGTGCCGATGACGGTGGATTGATTGCCCGCGCCGGAGGCGAGGCTCATGCCGAGGTCTGTGCTGAGGCCGCGATCGACATCGCAGAAGCGGACCTTGAGCAGAATCTGAGTCTCCACGGGGGGCACGTCGACCCGCAGCAGGTTGACGACTTTGCCGAGCGAAGCGGTCATCGCCATCACACGATCAGCGGCGACAATATCCTTCACGGTGCCGCGCACGAAGGCGGTTTCGTTATCCAGCGTGACGTTGATTTCGTCGTTGGGGAAATCGCGCGCCAACTGCTGGCGGACCACTTCGAGGCGGACGGGGCTGATGCGAACGGAGAGATCGTAGAGGATGCGGTTGCCGCCCTCCTGCCAGATGATGAGCGAGGTTTCGCCGGCGCCCTTGCCGTTGATCAGGACTTCCTTGGGGTTGACCGGGACGGCTTCGACGAGTTCGCCGTTGGCGACGGAGATGCGCTGAATTTTGGCGGGGCTGTCGATGATGAGACTCTTGCCCACGGTGACGATGAGTTTGCCGGGGGGCGTGCTGGGAGGCGCGCTGGGAGCGGGGGCCTCTTGCGCGACGAGCGCGCAGAGGGCACCGGTGGCGGCGAGCAGGAATCCGGCGGCGCGTAGGGTGAACATCTACTTGGCCTCCTGGCCGGAAGTGAATTTCTGTTCCTTCTTGCTGTTGCCGTTGATGATCTCCATGGTGAACGGCGCTTCCTTGGGAGGAGCGGGCGGCGCAGCCACCTGCACGGGCGGAGCCGGGCGCGGCGCACGGGGGCGCGGCGGTTGCGATTGGAGATCGGTATTCTGCTGCTGCGAGGGCACGGGCTTGCTCATGTTGAAGAGATAGTGGAGGGCGGTGCCGGGGGTTTTGGCGACCTCGTGATCCATCGGATTGCGCAGCACGAGTTGGATCGAGGTCTGGCTGGAGGCGAGGCTGAGTTGCTCGGCCTGAACGGGTGTCACGAGCAGGTTGACCACCTGCACCATGATGGGCTTGCCTTCGTTGTCTTTCTTGAAATCCTGTCCGGCGGAGAGCACTTCGATGTTCTGCAACAGGGTCTGGGTCTGGGTGCCCATGGCATTGGAAGAACCGGGGCTGTTGCCGGAGATAAGAATATCCACGTGCATGCCGGGGACTACGAAGCCGGCGACGCCGACCACTTCATTGACGCGCACGGCCACGGCACGCATGCCGGGCGGGATCATGGCGGCCAGGCCGCCGCCCGCGCCCTTGGCGGCGAGGCGCGATTCAATGATGGGTTCCTTGGCGAAAATGGCGGTGATGACGCCGCGGCCTACCAGGTCCTGGGAACGCGTGGTGGCGCCGGCGGGAATGGCGCCGGGCCATTCGGTGATCTTGATGTCATCTTCTTTGAGGAGAGTGCCGACTTCCAGATCCCGGCTGGCGAGCGCGACCTGTGCCATGACAGGAGCGGCTTTGGTGCTCTGCGGACGGTTGATGAGCACCCGGTAGAGAACCAGGCTGGCGCCCGCGGCGACGAGAAATGCGAAAGTCAAAACTCCAACGAATCTTTTATTCATGAGAATCCCCATTCGGTCCGGAAAGGACCTCCGGCGCCGGCTGCCGGAATCAGGCGACACAGTCGTACCGGAAGTGCGAAAGTGCCGCGGCGCGCCTCCGCTGTTAACAGTCCTGCTTACGCGTCGCGGCCAAGTGCATTGCTACCGGGCTGATGGTCTTTGGGGCATTCCGACAACGACCGATGCCGGGATGCCCCATGGGTATGACAAGCCTAGCTCGCGCTGGTGTTGGCCGCGGACAACTGGCTGTTCGTGGTGGACCAGATGCCTTTGATGCTGCCGCCGGCGCCGAGGAAAAGAGCGGCGGAAGCGAGAGCCACGAAGGCCATCAGCAGCGTGTATTCGATCAGGTCCTGGCCCTGTTCTTCGTTCCAGAGATTGCGCAAAAACGTCATTTTGTTGGCTCCTAAGTTTTGGGTTTAGTTAGTGTGATCGCGGGATCACCTGTTGGTGTTTGTGTTTTCGTGACCTCGCGATCACGGCCTTCTCCGCCACCGTGATTGGCAGCGGAAACCTGTAGGCCCACGGTCCGGGAAGTGGACCGGAAGACCAGCGCGATGCCATCGTCATAAACGACGCGCCAGCGGCTGGATTCCTTCAGCGCGCCGGTGAGGGGCGAGCTGGGGGGCATTAAAATCGTGTCGACGCCGAAGCGGGCGAGGGTTTTTTCCCAGCCGTATCGCACATTCAGGACGTCCACATATTTGTCTTCAAAATCGTCGCCGTAGAAATCGCTACGGCCGTCCACGAAGACCTTGCCACCGACCGGATAGAGCCGGTAGATGAGGTAGTCGCCCCACTCGTCATGCGTGAAGACGTGGGCGCCGGGGTCGCTGCGCAGAGTGGCGAGGGCGGCGGCGGGGTACGTGTTCGGATCGAATTCCGCACGGAATTTCTTGGGCGGGTGCGGTGCGTAGATCACCGCGGCCACCAGCAGCACGCCGAGCATGCTGACCAGGTGGAGGCGCGGCAGCGCGTCGGTTTCGGCAGTCTCGGCGGCCACCCGGTTGAAACGGACGGCGGCGGCGCGGAGCCACTGCGCCACATGGCGGCGGGGCAGATTGTTGAGCCACTGTTGAATGGCGGCGCCCACGGGCGGCGCGGCGGCGATCATGAAGATGGGAATGTTGCGGGCGGCGAGCAGCCCGCCGTGCGCCCACACCACGATCAGCAGCATCTCGGTATAGCGTCCCTGGCGCAGATTGACGGCGGCGGTGACGACGGCCATTACCAGCATCGCCTCAAAGAAGATGGCGGTGGGGTGATGGAAATTCGGCGAGAGAAATTCCATGATGTGCTGCGAGTTCCACGGGTCGCGCAGATACTGCGCCATGTGCACATGCAGGTGATACGTATACGGGTTGACCAGGCTCGCGGCGAGGCAGGCCAGACCGCTGAGGAAGTAGTTGCGGGCCTGTAACTGCACGGCCTCGCGCTGTCCGTTGAGCGGAGAGAAGAGGAGGCGGAGGAGTTCGCCGCCGGCATAGGCGAAGACCATCAGGGTGCCCACGAAGAAGCCGCCGTGGAGGTTGGTCCAGAGCACGGTAATGACGGGCAGGGCGGCCAGAATGGGCACGCCGCGGAAATGCGAACGGCCTTCGCGGACCTGCTCCAGCGCGGCGTAAAAGAGGATGAGAAAGAGCAGTGTAAAGAGGTGCGGCCGGGCCAGCCAGTGAATGGAAGAGGCGGCGGCGGCGAGCATGGTCACGCAGATGGCGACCAGCGGGTTCGCCTTGCGGCGGACCAGGAAGAACAGGGCGCTAAAGGTGAGCGAGAGCAGCAGGATGGTAAACAGGACCACCGTCTGCAGACCGCCGAGGGCATTGAGCCCGGCGAAGAGAATGTCGCTCAACCACTCCCAGGCGTACCAGGGGTCGTTGGGTTTGGAGAAAGAGAAGATGTCGCGCGCCGGGACCCAGCCGTGAGCGAGAATCCACTCGCCGGTGCGGATGTGCCAGCCGGTATCGCAATCGCTGAGGAGGGTCTTCACTCCGTCCATGCGCCCGAAGAGGAAGGCGATGGGCATGAGGAAGGCGAAGTCCGCCAGGGAGGGCAGGAACTTCACAGCGAATTGGGAGCGCGTTTCCATTTTGGTACTTAAATACTAAGCATTATTCCTAGGCCATCCAGGAGCTGGCCACGGGTTGCATGGCTTCAAATGCGCGAATTCGGTCGTGAAAGGAGCGAAAATCCATATAATTCACGCGTAAAGCGATATGCGGGAAATCGGGATTGGAATTGGTAATCCGCATTACGGTGCCCTGGCAGTGAATGCATTTCTGACCGAAGCCGTGATTGGCGGGCAGTTCGATCTCGACAGTAATGATCTGGCCGTTGGCAGGCAAGGGGATAGAGCCTTCCGTACCGCGCCAGGCAATGAGAATCCCGCTCCGGCTGATGTTCTCGGTGAACATATCGCTGTTCATCCACAGGGCCGGCGAGGTGACGTGGCACCTTAGCTTGATTTCGATACGCGGACTCTCACGGCGATTAATGTTCTTCATTTCATTTACTTCGACACTGTGGAATTTAGCTCTGTATTCGAGCAGGTAGCAATATCGTAAATGGGCTATACCCTTATGCTGCCCAAGGATAGCAGCGAAGAATAACGATCCTGGCAGGGGCGGATTACCACCGGAGCGAGTAAAAATTCTGACTGGAGGGGTAGTTTGGAGGGGTACTAAGGATAATCTGGATAGCGTTAATAGCAGTATATTGCCCTCTATTTTCGGCAATATTTCCGTGAGATGGGTAGAGCGGTAGCCATCGAGCAAATTATTGATATAAAAGGCTTTAACTACGATAGAATCCGGCATAAATCGGTACACCACGCCAATGGTGGTACGGGATATCAATGATAATTTTAGGTAATATTTGGAAAAATGTTATTGACAACCGAAGTAAATACGGCCACAATCTGAGAGAAAAGCGGGATTAAAACAGACGGAATTCGGAAGTACCAGGAAAACCCCTGGAACTCCGGTACCGAGAAAAAACGACCCAGACCGCTTTTGCGAGGTAAACACTATGACGCGAGTTCTCCTGTACAGTGACGAGCCGATCCTGGCCAAGGGCCTGGAGTCCGTATTACGCCAGGTGGAAGGGTTCGACCTGCTTCCCACGTGCAACACCTTGTCCGCCCTGATGGAACAGATCGGGACGGGTGCTCCGGACCTGGTCCTGATGGACCTGACGTCTGAGATCACGTTTGCGGTGTTGAGCGAAATGAAACACGCCATGAACCACTCCCGCATCGTTCTGTGGGTGAACTCGATCTCCACGGAACTCGCGTTCCAGGCCATGGGGCTGGGCGTTCGGGGGATTCTGCGCAAGACCCTGCCGACCGAACTGCAGGTGAAGTGCCTGCAAAAGGTACAGGCGGGCGAGCTGTGGTTCGAAAAGGCACTGACGGACAGCTTCCTGTGCGCGCGGCGCGTGGCATTGACGCAGCGCGAGGGGCAGCTGGTGAGCCTGCTCTCGCAGGGTTTGAAGAATAAAGAGATCGCGACGACGCTGATGATCTCCGAAGGTACGGTAAAGGTCTACCTCTCGCGCCTGTTCCAGAAGGTGGGAGTAAAGGACCGGTTCGAGCTGGCGCTGTTCGGCTTGAAGAACCTGACCACGGGACAGTTGCCGGTAGGCGAGAAGGGTCAGCGCGCGGGAGCGAGCACGATGCCGGGCTTGCGTTCGCTGGTGCTGGACCGTCCGCAGGAGCAGCCGCGGGTGCAGCACGAGCCGCAGCGCTTCGGCGCGCCGATGCGTCCCATCGTGAATCGTTACTAGTTCTCTGGTTTCACTTTCAAGCGTTCTTGAGCAGCCCCCGGTTTTCCACCGCGTCAGCGGGAAACCGGGGGCTTTTTTCGTTTGTAGCTGACAATTTGTGGATCAAGACAGGGAGTCCGCGAGATCGAGGAGTTTGGTGACGGTGTTCCAGTTTCTGGCGGTGCCCGGCATACCGAGGGCGCGTTCGACTTTGGGCAGGGAGAGGGTGGGGCGGCCCATGCCGTTGGGGAAATAAAGGTAGAGTTCGCGCACGCCGAAGTGGAGTTCATCCGGCGCGGACGGGATGGCGAGGGCCTTTTCGCGGGCGGCGGGGGTGGGCGCGGCGGGTAGGAAGCTGACGGCGATCTTGGCGGGGTGGAGGCCCGCACCATCCGGGGAGAGCCGGTTGGCGAAGGGCGAGGCGGCGACGACTTCGCGGAGTTCGGCGGCGGTGCGGAGGATTACGGCGGGGCGGAAGCCGCAGGCGGCCTCGATGGCGGCTTCGATACGGGCGGGGAGTGCGGCGAGGCTGGGTTCGGAGGTGGTGAAAACGACGTTGCCGGATTGGAGCAGGGTCTGGGGGTCGCGCAAGTTCAGGGAGGCATAGATCTGGCGGAGGGCGTCCATTTTGACAAGGTGGTGTCCGCCGACGTTGATGCCGCGGAGAAGAGAGACGACTACCTGCATGAGAACAGGGTAGTACATCATTATTGGAAGCGCGCGGCAAGGCGCACGGGGAGCGCACTGGCTGGCTTCCTGGACGGAGGCTTGGTTGGGCGCTTCGAAGTAGCAGTGGGTCTGGGCGGTTTCGGGCAGGAGGAGACTGCGGATCCAGCGGATCGCCTAGCCTTCCGGGGTCATCTCAGACCAGCGGGGCGGAGAAGGCTTAGGGAAGTCGACAGGCCACGAAGTACGATGGCCTGTCCCACTGGGTTCCGCAGGGTGGGAGGGGCGGGAGGAGGAACTGGTGGACATGTCGGTGGACAAGCAGGCGGACAATGCGGGCGTGGTACAATTCACCACCATGGTTGGGGATGGCGGCGGCATCACGGAGATCCTGACCCGCGCAGCGGAGGGGGACCGGATTGCGCAGCGTGAGGCTTGTGAGCGGATGTACTCGCCGATGCACGAGCTGGCCAGGAAGTTACTGCGGCGCGAATCGCGCAACAATTCCCTGCAAACGACCGATTTGTTGAATGAGACAGTGGAAGGCAAACTGGTCCGCAGCTTCCCCGCCGTAAAAGATCTCGACCACTTCATGGCGCTCTTCACCAAACTGATGAAACAGAGTCTGGTGGATCGTGCGCGGCGCCGGTGGACCCGCCGGATGTACGTGAATGCGCCGCCCGCGGGCGGGCATGATCTGGCGCCGGAACTGGTGATCGCGGTGCGTGACGAATTATGCCGTCTGCGCGCGATGGATCCGGGAGCGGCGCGGATTGTGGAACTGCGCGTCCTGGAAAATAAGAGCCTGGAAGAGACGGCAGCCGCGACCGGCCGGAGTTTGTACGCGGTGCGGAGCGACTACGATTTCGCGATCAGCTGGTTGCGCGACCGCTTGCGGCGGTGAGCGCGCTCAGAAACTCCCGCACCTGGCCGAAGCGTTTGCTCGGGTTGGGATGAACCGCCTTGCGGAAGATTTGCTCCAGGGCAGGGTCCCGCAATAGCTCCGCGGTCGTGCCCGAGTTCTCGGCGAGCCGCCAGCGGGTCCCGGTCAACATCTCGAAGGCCACGGCGGCGAGCGAGTAGACGTCCGTGGCGGGAAACACCTTGCCGCCCAATTGCTCGGGCGCGATGTAGTCCCAGGCGCCCGCGGCGTGTAGGCTGGCGTCCAGACTGCGCTCCCCCTCGCGGAACAGCGCCATACCGAAATCGATCACCACGGCCGATTCATCCACCTGCCCGACGTGGCGCAGCATAATATTGTCCGGCTTCAAATCGCAATGGAACACGCCCTGCGCATGGGCATATTCGAGAGCGGCGACCACTTCCCCGAGCCGCTGGAGGACGCGCGCCCTGGCCATGGGTCCCCGGCCCAAGGCCGCACGCAAGGTGACGCCATCCACGTACTCCGTTGCCATATAGACATCGCCATTTTCCAGGGTGCCCGCCGCCAGCGGGCGGACGATGCCCTGATGCTGCAACTGCTCCATCGCACGAAGTTCGGCCGCCCAGCGCCGCATCATCCATTCGCGCAGCGCGGGGCGATCACGCATCACTTTGACGGCTACCGGTTTACCCTCGTCCTGGAGATCGCTGCTATACCAGACGGTGCCGAAGCCGCCTTCGGCCACGCGATGCTGGAGCACAAAGCGCCCGCCGGCGACGATGCCGCTATGATCTTCGGCGATTTCCGAATCGGCCAACATGGCGGAGACGCGGACGCGAACCCCGGGCGGAGAGGCACTGAGCAACTCGGCCCGCTGTTCCGGCGTGGCGTTTTTCAGTTGGAGGTAGAGCGCCTTCATCTGGCGGTATTCGGCCCGCTGGCGCCGGCCCCGCCACAAGAGAGCCACGGCGGGAAGGGTCGCGGCAAGCAGCGCGCTCCACCAGGGGTTCCAGCGGAACGGCACTTCGAATTCCGCGACCGCAATCCCCTGCGGACGCAGTTGGCGGGTAGGGACGATCCGCGCTTCCACGCGGTGACGACCGAAGCCGGGATCAGCGAGGTCAATATCCAGCCCTTTGGCGCGAAGCCACGCCCCGTTGCCGGGGAAGACGCGATACTCCATGGCAACCTTGCGGGTGAGGGAGAGGGGAGAGACACCGATGGAGATGCGCCGCGCATCCTGAGAGGCCAGAAAGGGGCGTACGCTCCGCTCGAGGAAGAGCTTCTCGGGATCGCGAAAGTGGGTCAGCCCACCGGCAGTGGAGATCCACACGCTGTTATCGGCATCCAGGTAGAAGCCCGAGAAAACGGTGTCGCCATCGATGAGGCCAT
>CAIRBY010000030.1 GCA_903876865.1 uncultured Acidobacteriia bacterium | reverse complement strand
GCCATTCTGTAGTCTCGCGGCATATCGGAAGGTCGCGGGGCGAATCGCTCACGGGCACCGCAAAGCGGATATGTTCCTTCAACATGAGCGCAGCAACCGCGCAGTGGAGAGCGGAACCGCCGGGCATGCTCCCAAAAATGGGCGCATAGGCGGCCAGTTGCAATCCGCTGGCCGCAGGGAGCGCGTAAGCGGATTCGTCAGACAGCGTGCCATCGGCTTCGAGCAGGTGCAGATCGGGCTCATGCGCGGGCGATGACCAATGGGTTGTTTCCACCGACCCGAGAGTGGCATAGGCGCGGGAGCCGGTTGCAGAGAGCAGAAAGAAGGCGGCACCTTCGCCCGGAACCGTTCCCGGGGACTTCCCGAATGCGAAAGGATGGATTTGACCGTCCTCCGACACGGGAAGCAGGGATCGCCAGATGTATTGCATCACACTGCCCAGTTCATCGACGCCTCCCACCAGCACATGGTCGCAACGGCCGCTGTGAAGCCATGTCCGCGCAAGAATGAGCGCTTGATGGAATGCAAAATGCACTTGGGTCAAGGTCGTGACCGACCCTCGGATGTCCAAAGTGGCGGCGATGTAGGCCGCGGCGGCGTTTTGGACGGAGTGTGAGAAAACCGTGGGCGATACCTCTGCATCGCCGTAGGTGAGAATCTCGTCAAGGAATTGGAACGTCGTCCCATGCGAGCCCAACGCGCTGGTGACAATCAACCCAATGCGACCGCGATCCACGCCCTCGGGAAGATGGGCATCGTCGAGCGCGTCAGATGCCGCGAACACCGCCATTCTGGAGAAGCGATCAGCACGGCGAACTTTGCGCCCGAGCGATTTGTCATCGAGCGCTCCGGGTGGCAGCGGATAGCACGGAAGAGGATGACCGCCCGGCACCGGCACGAATACCGGCGGCTTCCAGCCGCAATGCAGGGAGGCGCGCAAGGCATCGACACCCCGCCCGCAAGCGGCGACGATCCCCAATCCCCGGATGGCGGGACTCATTGCGCGTCTCCTTTCTGTTGCTCGCAAAGGCCAATCAACAAGGCGGTGTTGTTGCCACCGAAAGCGAGCGAGGTCGAAAGGGCGAAACGTCCGCGCACTTCCGTGCGGGTGCGGAGTGGCGTGATCGGGATGGCATCGTCCTGCTCACTAAATCCAATGCTCGGGGGCAGCCAACCCTCACGGAGACCAAGCGCGGTGAACACCGCCTCCAGTCCGCCCGCCGCGCCAAGGGTGTGCCCGGTAAACCCCTTGGTGGAAAGCATCGGAAGCGTGGGGCCGAAGATTGCCGCCAACGCCCGGCCTTCCACCGCATCGTTTTCCCGCGTTGCCGTGCCGTGGGCGTTCACATAACAGACATCCCCGGGTCGAAGCCCGGCATGGGTGAGCGCTTGCGTGATGGCGGAATGCAACCCTCTCCCCTCGGGATGGGGCGCCGTGAGGTGGTGCGCATCACACGCGCAACCGTAACCATGGAGCACCAGTGACGAAGTGTGATTGCGCGTCCTCCCGGAAGCCGCGCTTTCCAGGATCAGAATGCCCGCGCCTTCCCCCAGGTTGAGCCCCCGCCTCTCCCTGTCAAAGGGAGCGCACGGAAGGCGGCTGCCGAGGCCAAGCGCGTTGAAGCCACAATAGGGAATGCGGCTGATCTCGTCAGCGCCGCCCGCAATG
>CAIRBY010000029.1 GCA_903876865.1 uncultured Acidobacteriia bacterium | reverse complement strand
GGGCCGAGGGGCCAGCAGGGTTTGCAGGGGCCGCAGGGTCCACAGGGTCCGCAAGGCCCCGCCGGAGGCCTGCCCAGAGCCTACCAGAGCACTACCGCGATCAACGACTTGATTTACGTCAACCCCAAGAAGGCTCTGGCGGTCGCGAACCTGTCGATTCCCGCAGGCGGCTACGTCATCACCGCGAAGGTCGAGGGGGGCCTCTGGGCCAACCTCTCCGCCTGGCTGCACTGCAGCCTGTACGCCAACGGAACTCTTCTGGACGATTTCGGGGTAGCGAACCAGACCTCGGGCGGATCTCGCCCGTTCGTATTGCTGGCTCCCGTGAACCTGCTCGGGCCTTCCACGGTCACGCTCTACTGCTACGGCGATATCAACTCCGGCGTCTCCAACGTCCGCCTGATTGCGATGCAGGCAGCGGTCATTTAGAGCAGCTACTCGCGCAGCTCACTTGAGAGGAGCTACTCGCGTAGCTCTACTTGAGAGGAGCTACTCGCGTAGCTCTACGATAGTCGCGCCACCCCCGCCTTCCTGTTGGGGGGCGGGGTAGAAGCGCGAAACGTGCGGGTGCTTGGCCAGCAACTCGGCGATGGTCTTTTTGAGAATGCCCATGCCGTGGCCGTGCACGATGCGGACGCGGCTCGCGGTGGCCATTACAGCGCGGTCGAGGAACTCATCCACGGCATCGCGCGCCTCTTCGGCATGCTGGCCGATCACGTTGAGTTCCTGATGCACCGGGGCGAGTTCGGGGGCCGGTTTGTAGCTCACGTTTTTGGGTAATTTGGCCGAGCCAGGGCCGCTTTCGGGGATGACTTCGATCACGTCTTCGACCGAGACCTGCATCTTCATGAAGCCGGCCTCGACTTCGATCTTGCCGTTGCCCAATACGCGGCGCACGCGGGCCGGGTCGCGGATGTCCTTCAGGCGGACGCGCGCGCCTTCGGTGATGGTGAGGGGGGCGATGCGGTCCTGGCGGGAATCGTCCTGGGTGGAGAGGACGGTGGTCTGGAAGTCCTCGCGCAGTTCGCGGCGGACTTTGGAGATGCGGCGCTGCGCATCCTGATCGCTCTTGCGCTTTTCGCCGGTCTGGACGATTTTGCCGATGGTCTCGTTGGCCTGCTCTTCGAACTTGGCGAGGGCGAGATCGGTGCGGCGCTCGAGTTCCTTGATCTTGGCGCTCTCGCGCTTCTCCCACTCCTGCGCGATTTCCTTTTCGCGGCGGTCGCAGGCGATGATCTTCTCGCGCAGCGTGATTTCGAGAGCCTGGGTGGCTTCGATGCGGTGGTGCAGTTCGCTGAGGAAGCGGGTGACGTCGCGTTCGCGATCGCTCATGGAGAGGCGGGCGCGGCGCATGATGTCCTCGGGCATGCTGAGGCGGGTGGCGATCTCCAGACCAGCCGATTTGCCGGGCAGTCCGAGGCGCAGCTGGTAGGTGGGTTCGAAGGAGTTCTCATCGAAGCCCATGGAGCCGTTGACCACGCCGGCGGTGGCCGCGCCGTAGATCTTCAGCGCCATCAGGTGGGTGGAGACGAGCGTGAAGGCTCCGGCGGCGCGGAAGTGTTCGACCAGCGCGACGCCGAGCGCGCCGCCCTCTTCGGGGTCTGTGGCGGAGCCGAGTTCATCGAGGAGGACGAGCGAGGAAGGCGTCACATCGAGCGCCATTTCGCGGATGTTGGAGACGTGGGCGGAGAAGGTGCTGAGGTTTTCCTGAATGGACTGGTAATCGCCGATATCGGCGAGCACCTGTTCGAAGAGCGGGAACTCGGCGGCGAGCGCGGGCACGGGGATGGCGGCTTGCGCCATCAGGCTGAGCAGTCCGACGGTCTTCAGGGTGACGGTCTTGCCGCCGGTATTGGGGCCGCTGATCAGGAGCGTGCGCTGCTCCTGGTTGAGTTCGAGCGAGATCGGAACGGGGGATTTGCGGCGGCGCTTCATCACGTCTGCGAGCAGCGGATGGCGGGCTTCGGTGAGGAAGAGGCGGTGCGTGAAGCGCGGGATGACGCAGTTGAATTCGCCGGCGAAGCGGGCCTTGCCGAAGACGAGTTCGAGTTCGGTCATGGTCACGAGCGTCTGCCGGATGGAATCGGCATAGGCGCGGAGGCGGTCCGTCATTTCGAGGAGCACGCGGTGGACCTCGCGCATCTCGTCTTCCATGAGGCGCACGAGTTCGTTGTTGAGGTCGATGGTGGCGAGGGGTTCGACGAAGAGCGTGTGGCCGCTGGCGCTGGTGCCGTGGATCACGCCATCGAGCTTGCGGCGCTGCCCGGCGATCACGGGGACGACGAAGCGCTCGTTGCGAATGGTGATGAACTCTTCCTGCAGCACGCCGTCTTCGCGATGGGCCTTGAGGAAGCGCTCGAGCGATTCCTGGATGTTCTTTTTCTGCCGCTCGATTTCGCGGCGGAGGCGGTTGAGGGCGACGCTGGCGTGATCGGCCACGCTGCCATCGGGGAGGATTTTGCCATCGAGTTCGCGCAGGAGGGCGCGGAAATCGCCGATGGCGGAGGCGCGGCGGCCGAGTAGCGGGAAGCGCTCGGAGACGGCGGCGAGGTGAGATTTCGCATCGGCTGCGATATCGAGGAGCGTGAAGAGGTCGAAGATCTCTTTGGGTTCGAGGCCGGCGCCTTCGATGCGGAGTTTCTGCACCGAGGGTTCGATATCGGGGATGCCGCCGAACTCCACGCGGATGGCGGCGCCGCGTCCGGTGGCCTGCGGATTGGTGGCGATCTGGAGGTACAGAATGGCCTCGCCGGTTTCGGCGAGATCGGCTTCGAGGCGGGCGCGGTCGGAGTGGGGACGCACCTTTTCCAACTCGCGTTTGCCGGTGGCGCTGCCGATGTAGCGGCCGAGCAACTGCCGCAGCGATTCGAATTCGAGGACTTCAGCGCTATTTCTCACAGGGGACCTGATTTCTATTTTCGGCGTTTGCGGAAGGCTTTTTCAATCACGCCGAGCGTGCCTTCGGTGATCTGGAGTTGGGCGAGTTCGGCGGGTTTGAACCAGGCCACGGCACAGACATCGTCACCGGCGCAGAGGGTTCCGCCGGTGACGCGGCAGAGGTAATCCATGAGGACGTAGTGGTATTCGGGAGCGCCGGTTGGATCGCGCAGGATGCGCTCGAAGATCTCGAAGACGCCGAGCGTTTCGATTTCGAGTCCGGTCTCTTCGCGGACTTCGCGGCGCACGGCGGCTTCGAGCAGTTCCCCGGTTTCGAGGGCGCCGCCGGGGAGTGACCACCAGCCTTTGAGCGGCTCTTTGCCGCGCTGCGCCATGAGGATGCGGCCGCGGTGGAAGATGAGGGCGCCGACGCCCAGCAGAGGGCGCCTGGGATAACGGCGGTCATCCGTCATTGGGCTTCCGGGCGGGCGCGGAAGACGGTGGCTCGCGAGGTGAGGAAGAGCGTCTTGCCATCGGCATCGCCGAAGCTGGCGGCGGAATAGGGCTCGCGCATTTCGATGGCGTGAACGAGTTTGCCGGCGGAGTTGAACACCTGAAGCCCTTGCGTGGCGACCCAGAGATTGCCATCTTCATCGATGGCGATGCCGGAGGGCGCGCCGGCGAGCTTGGGGATGAGCACGCGTTCGTTGGAGGCTTCGCCGTTGCGGTCCAGGTCCCAGGCGCGGAGGTTGTGCTCGTCGGCGTTGGTGACGTAGAGGGTGCGTCCGTTGGCGGAGACGGCGATGCCGCGCGGGCGGGTGGCGGATTTGGCCACGAGAGTGACCGGGCCTTTCGGGGGGATGTGGTAGACGCCGTAGAAATCCAACTCGCGGTGGTCGGTCTGCTCGCCGAAGGCGGGGTCTGTGAAATAGACGTGGCCATTTTTGGCCGCGGCGATGCCGGTGGGGGCGTTGAAGCGGTGGCCCTCCCACTTATCGGCGAGGATCTCGATTTTGCCGTTCTTGTCGGTGCGGGTGATGCGGCGGGTGCGGGTCTCGCAGGTGTAGAGGCGGCCCTGGGCATCGAAGGCATTTCCGGCGGGGCCGTGCGCGTCTGAGCGATAGAGGCTGACGGGGGAGCCGGGAATCCACTTGAAGAGTTGATCGCCGGGCGTATCGCTGAAGATGAGGTAGCCGTCTTTGGACCAGGCGGGGCCTTCGGTGAAGCGGTGGCCCTTGGAGAGGGTTTCGAAACGCATCACGCCGAACTCTTGCGAGAGGGCGAGGCACGCCAGAATCGCAGCCGTCAACGAGAGCCGGACGAAGCGGTTCATCTACCCGGGATGCGGCTCTTGATCTCGATGTTGTTGACGACCGACTTCACGCCCTTGACCTTCTTGGCGATCTTTTCGGCGCGGGCTTTGAGGCTCTTCTGCTCCACGGCGCCGCCTAGCGTAACCACGCCGCTCTTGACCGTGACCTGGAAGTTGAGAACGCCGACCAGTTGATCGCCGGCCAGTTTGACGCGGACCTGGTCGCTGATGGAATCGTCCGTGATGGGCAAGGGCTCTTTGGCGAGAGCGACTGCCTGCACGAGGAACAGAGCGAGGAGAGCAATGCAGATTTTATTGATCATCTTCTTCGGTCATTGTACGCCAGTCCAGCGCATTCAGGAAGGCGCGGTTCTCGCGCCAGCCGGGCTGCACGCGGACATGGAGGTCCAGATAGATCTTGAGGCCGAACAGGCGCTCCATTTCCTGGCGCGCGAGCGTGCCGATTTGCTTGAGCATGGCGCCACCGGTGCCGATGACGATGGCCTTCTGCCCGTCGCGCTCGAGGTGGATGGTGGCGTAGATGGTGGTCATCTTCGGCTTGTCTTCCCACTTGTCCACGGTGACGGCGACGGAGTGAGGCACTTCCTGGCGGGTGGCGCGGAGGACCTTTTCGCGGATCAGTTCGCCGGCGAGGAAGCGTTCCGGCTGGTCAGTGACGTGATCCTCGGGGAAGTACATGGGGCCGGCGGGCAGGTATTTCAGGATGACGGCGCGCAGCTCATCGAGTCCGCCCTTTTTGACGGCGGAGATGGGGACGTAATCGGAGAATTCGTAAACGGCGCGGTACTCCTCAATGATGGGGAGGAGGCCGGCTTTGTCTTTGATCAGGTCGATTTTGTTGAGGGCCAGCACGCAGGGCGTGTCGGTGCGCTTGGCCACGTCGATGGCGTGGCGGTCCTGTTCGGTGAACTTGCGGGCGGCATCGGCCACGTAGATGAGCAGGTCGCGCTCTTCGAGCGAATTGCGGACGGTGTCCATGAGGCGCTTGTTGAGTTGCGAGTTGGCGCGATGGATGCCCGGGGTATCGATGAAGATGATCTGCGCTTCGGGCAGGGTCAGCACGCCCTGGATCGAGGTGCGCGTAGTCTGGGGCTTATCGGCGACGATGGCCACTTTCTGGCCGACGAAGGCGTTGAGGAGGGTGGACTTACCGGCGTTGGGGCGTCCGATGATGGAGACGAATCCGGACTTAAACTCTGTGTTCATTCATACCTATAGATGGAAGGGGCCGACGTGGCCCTCTACATTCCAGGGTAACACCACCGGGGTGGGGGAAGAGGAATGGGGAGGTGGAGGGTGGGAAGTGGGGAAAGGAGGTGTTGAGAAATTTAAAGTTGCATCTTAAATTTCTCAAGACCCGGCCGACCGGCAGGGTAGTTACCACCGGGTGAGATGCCCCTCCCGAATCGGCCAGAACGGGCGATGCTGGGGGGACCGCCTTCGCGGGTGCTGGCGCCGGGGGTGGAAGCGATTGACATGGAGGGGTTTGTGGCAGAGTTGAACGGGAAACGCGCAGGCTCGCGCAAGCCTTCGCAAGGGCGCTAATTTCCGGCTGCTTCCGCCGTCTCCTATTGCAGGATGACCTGTTAGGATGAAGACGCTCATGGCTGCCCCACTGGAACCGGCCGAACTCTCCGTTCAGGATCTGGAAAAAATCTTCAAAGAACACCATGGGTTGGTGTTTCGCGCGGCGTACCGGGTGACGGGAAATGCCGGGGATGCGGAAGATGTGCTCCAGACCGTTTTTTTGCGCATGGTGAAGCGCGATGGGGCCGCCGAACCGGTGGGCAACATGGCGAGTTTTCTGCACCGGGCGGCGGTGAACGCGGCGCTGGACCTGGTGCGGTCGCGGCAGAATATCCGCAACATTCCGCTGGATGAGTTGGAGCCGGTGCTGGCCGAGCCGGCCTTCCGCAGTCCGGAGCGGGCGCACAGTTCCACGGAAACGCGGGACTGGCTGCGTGGGGCGCTGGCGCGGCTGAATCCGCGGATCGCGCAGATGTTCACGCTGCGGTTCTTCGAAGGCAAGGACAATCCGGAGATTGCGAGCCTCATGAACACTACGCCGGGAACGGTGGCGGTGACGCTTTCGCGCACGCGCGACCGGCTGCAAAAAGAGTATCGGGCATATCTGGGAGGAGTGGCATGAATCTGGAATCGAACCACATGGAAGATCAGCCCATGGAAAACAAACCACTGGAAAATACCCCCATGGATTCAGCCCTGGAGCTAGCCGTGAGTGAGATTCGCGAGGACGCTATCGATGAGGCCGTAGTGGAGGCCGCCGCGAGCCGTGTGTGGGCAACGCTGGCCGCACAGTACCACGCTCCGTTGCGCACCTGCGAAGATTTTCAGGCACTGATTCCCGAATTCAAGAGCGGCCAGTTGGTGGCGGCTCGGGCGTTGTTGGTGAAGGATCATCTGCACGAATGCGTGGCCTGCCGCCGGGTGTACGAAGGCCGGGTCACGGTGATGCCGAAGCCCGTGGCGGCGAAGCGCAAGAGCCCGACGCTGCGTTGGGCAGTGGCTGCGGCGGTGGTAGCGGCGGCGGGACTTTCGGTATGGGTGGGCGTGGATCAGTTTGGCAACCGGACCGGGCGCGCGTATGTGCAGGCCGTGAACGGCACGCTCTACGAGATTCTGCCGACTGGGATTCAGGCGCTGGCACAGGGGCAGGAGTTGCCGGACGGCGTGGAGATTCGCACGGCGCAGGATTCCAGCGCGATGCTCGAACTGAAGGATGGCAGCGTGGTGGAGCTGCGGGAGCGTTCGGCATTCAGCACGTCAGCGGCGGCGCGGGACCTGACCATCCGGCTGGGGCGCGGCAGCATCATCGTGCAGGCGGCGCATCGCAGTTCGGGGCACCTGTTTGTGGCCACGGCGGATTGCCGCGTGGCGGTGACGGGGACGGTCTTCAGCGTGACGAGCGGGGTGAAGGGTTCACGGGTTTCGGTGGTGCAGGGCGAAGTGCATGTGACGCAGGAGAGCACGGAGAAGATCCTGCATCCGGGCGAGCAGAGCGTGAGCAGTCCGAATCTGGAACCGGTGCCGGTGAAAGACGATATCGCGTGGAGCCGCAATCGCGAGAAGCTGGTGCAGCAGCTCGACAGCCTGCGGGCGGGTCTGGCGCAGGTGCAGTTGCCGGAGTTGCGCTACAGCAGCAGATTGCTGGACCGCTTGCCGGAATCCACCGTATTCTATGGCAGCATTCCGAACCTGGCCGGGTATCTGGCGCAGGCGCAGGGTGTGTTCCAGCAGAAGCTGGCGGAGAGTCCGGAACTGCGGGCATGGTGGGGCGGACGCGGAGCGAGTGTGGAACCGATTCTGGAAAAGCTGCGCGCGGCCAGCGAATATCTGGGCGATGAGATCGCGGTGGTGGGCTTCACGAGCGCGGACGGCCAATCGCGGATGCCGGTCTTTTTCGCGGAAGTGAAGAAGGCGGGATTTGCGGAGTGGCTGGCGCAGCAGAAGCTGCCGCTGGCGCAGGTGGAGCGCAACGGGTTGGTGGCGTTCGGCGGCGCGGCGGCGGTGGAGGCCTTTGCGGCGAGTCTGGACGCGCCGCGGAGCGGGTTTGCGAATACGCCGTTCCATGCGCGGATTCTGGAGAGTTACCAGCACGGCGCAGGGTTACTGGTGTGCGCGGACCTGGCCCGCATGGGAGCGAAGCAGACACTGGGCGGCGCGCGGTATGTGATTGCGGAGGCGCGACAGGTGAACCAGCAGTTCGAAGCCAGCGGGTCATTGGGCTTCGAGGGACCGCGCAGCGGGATGGCCGGGTGGCTGGCGAGCCCGGCGCCGATGGGCGCGCTGGATTACGTTTCGCCGGAAGCGACGATCGTGACCGCGTTCGTGGCCAAGAGCCCGGTGAGCATCCTGAACGAACTGGTGGGCTTGCAGCAGCATTCGCAGGCGGCCACCGAGAAGGCATTTGCGGATGCGCAACTGCAGACCGGCATCGATATCCGCAAGGATCTGGCGGATGCGATGGGCGGGGAGTTTTCGCTCTCGCTGGATGGCGCGGCGATTCCGGTGCCTTCCTGGAAACTGGTGGCGGAGGTCTACGACCCGGCGCGGATGCAGGCTACGCTCGGGAAGTTCGTGGAAGCCTACAATCGCGAGACTGTGAAGGGCGGCGGCAAGGCGTTGCGCACGGCGCAGGAGACGTTCGAAGGGCGCACGTACTATATGATCGCGGGCGCGGATGGGAGTCCGCTGACGGAGGCGCACTATACGTTCGCGGATGGCTATATGCTGGCGGGGCCGTCACGGGCGTTGCTGGCGCGCGCCTTGCAGGTGAAGGCTTCGGGGACTTCGATCACGCATTCGGCCAACTTCGTGGCGATGCTGCCGCGGGATCACTACAACAACTTCTCCGCGTTGATCTATCAGAACCTGGGTACGACGCTGGCGCCGATCGTGAACCTCTTCGGCGGCATGATCCCGCAGGGGCGCGGCGGAGCGCAGGCCAATGGGATGGAGAAGGGTCTCAGCAGCCTGGGCAACATGAAATCCACTCTGATCGCGGCTTACGGCGAGCCGGACCGGATCCGTGTGGCGACCAGCGGCAACCTGATGGGGATGAGCGTGAACAACCTGATGACGGGTAATTTACAGGGCGCGATTCCTTTTTCGCAATTCATGGGAACACGGGAGCGCGCCCCTGCGTTTAAATAGGGGAATGCACCCCGTCATTGAACTGGATGGACTGGAAGTCCGCTTCGGCAGCCGGACCATCCTGAAGAAGTTGAACGCCAAGCTTACGGGGCGCTCGATCGGCCTGCTGGGGCCGAACGGGGCGGGCAAGAGCACGCTCATCAATACGCTGCTGGGTTTTCACAAGCCGAGCAGCGGGACCGCCCGCATTTTTGGCCGCGACGTGCGCACGCAAGCGCGCGAGGTCCGGAGCCTGATCGGCTATATGCCGGAGAACGACTCCTTCATCGCCTCGATGAGTGGGGTGCGATTCGTCCGCCTGATGGCTGAACTGGCCGGCCTTCCGCGCGAGCACGCACTGGAACGCGCGCACGAAGCGTTCTTTTATGTGGGCCTGGGGGAAGTGCGGTATCGCGAGTTGGGCACCTATTCGCTGGGGATGAAGCAGGCGGCGAAGCTGGCGCAGGCGATCGCGCACGGTCCCAAGCTGCTGTTTCTGGACGAGCCCACCAATGGGCTGGATCCGCCCGCGCGGCTGCGCATGATTGCGCTGATTCAAGAGATTCGCGAGCGCGGCGATCTGAATCTGATTCTCTCCTCGCACCTGTTGCGCGATGTGGAAGAGTGCTGCGACGAGGTGCTGATTCTCAAAGACGGCAACATCGCGGCCTTCTGCAATCTGGAAGAAGAGCGGCGCAGCAATCGCCGATTCCTGGAACTGGAGACGCGCGGCGGCATCGACGGCAGTTTTGTCGCGGCGATCGAAACGCTGGGCTGCGAGACGGCGGCGGGCGCGCAGGGGCGCTTGAAACTGGTGCTGCCGGACGAGTTGGAAATCCGGCAGTTGTATCAGGTGGCCGCGGAGCAGAACGTGCAGATCCGGCGCCTCAGCCACAAGCGCGATTCGCTCGAAGACATCTTTTTGAAAGCCATGGAGACCGCCGATGGCCGTTTATAAGAAATCCTACCGGCCGTATGATGGCGGGCTCACCTCTTCGTGGACGCGCTTCCTGGTGATTCCGCGCTTCGCCTTTGAGGACATGCGCAAGTCGCGCTTCCTCACGATCTTTTTTTTGGCCAGCTTCATCTATCCGCTGATCTGCTCGCTGATCATTTACGTGCAGCACAATTCGAGCGCGCTGAATCTGCTGGGCGTGCAGGGCGCGAACCGGCTGATCAGCATCAACGCGACGTTCTTTTTGAATTTTCTGGGCTGGCAGAGCATGCTGGCGCTGTTTCTGGCGTCCTTCACGGGACCGGGGCAGGTCTCGCCGGATCTCGCCAATAATGCGCTCGCGCTGTATCTGGCGCGGCCGTTTTCGCGGGTGGAATACGTACTCGGGAAGATGTGGATTCTGATTGTGCTCATGAGTTGCATGACGTGGGTGCCGGGGCTGCTGCTGTTCCTGCTGCAGGCGTACCTGGAAGATGGCTGGACGTGGATGACGGCCAATTCCAGTCTCGCGGTGGGGCTCTTCTTCGGCTCGTGGGTGTGGATTGTGATTCTGGCGCTATTGGCGCTGGCGCTTTCGGCGTGGGTGAAGTGGAAGCCCGCGGCAGGGGCGCTGATGTTCGGTGTGTTCTTTGTGGCGGCTGGGTTTGGGGTTGCCGTGAATGGAGTGCAGCGGACGCGGTGGGGCCATTTGTTCAATATCAGCGCGCTGATCGGGTCGGTGTGGGTGCATCTGTTCGGGGCGGATCCGGCGGTGAATAACGGAGGCGCCTTCTTCCGCATGCCGGCGGGCGAGGAGTTGCCGCTGTGGTGTTGCTGGAGCGCGCTGGGGCTGCTCTGCCTGGCGTGTCTGTACATGCTGGCGCGCAAGATCCGCGGTGCGGAGGTGGTGCGATGAGCGCCGCTGGGAACGGTGCGATGAGCGCCACTGGGAACGCCGTGCCGCAGGAGAAGATGATCACGTTCGCCAACGTTTCGCGGTTTTATGGCGAAGTGCTCGGCATCAACAATGTGAGCCTCGCGATCCCGCCTGGTGTGACGAGCCTGGTGGGGCCGAACGGCAGCGGCAAGACCACGTTGATGAATCTGATGGCGGGGCTGATTCATCCGTCGCAGGGTGAAATCCGGGTGCTGGGCATCCCGCCGGAGGAGCCGGAGCGGCTGTGCCGCGCGGTGGGCTACTGCGCGCAGTTCGATGCTTATCCGAAGGGGCTGACTGGCTACCAGTTCATCTACTCGTTCCTGCGCATGTTTGGCTTCAGCCACGAAGACAGCGACCGGCGCACGCTGGAGTCGCTCGAAACCGTGGGGCTGGTGGAGGCGCGCAACCGTCCCGTAGCGGCGTATAGCAAGGGGATGCGGCAACGGGCCAAGCTGGCGCAGGCGACGGCGCACGATCCGCAGGTGGTGATTCTGGACGAGCCGCTGAACGGGCTGGACCCGCTGGCGCGCGCCGAAGCCATCGCGCTCTTCGAGAAGTGGGGGAAGATGGGGCGGCACGTGATCGTGAGCAGCCATATTCTGCACGAAGTGGATCGCATCAGCGACCAGGTCATCCTGCTGAGCCAGGGATATGTGGTGGCGGAGGGGCAGATCCAGAGTGTGCGCGGCGAGGTGAAGGATCAGCCGATGCAGATCCTGGTGCGCTGCGATCAACCCGGCCAGCTTGCGGCGCAACTCTTCGCGCAGGGCAAGGTGGTGGAGTGCAAACTGCACACGGACGGGCGCGGGCTGCTGCTGCGGACTACGGATGCGGATGCGTTCTATCTGCTGCTGAACCGGATCGTGATGGACACGGGGCTGGTGATTGAATCGATCGCCCCGGCGGATGACGATGTGAATTCCGTCTATCAATACCTGATTGGCGGCGAGGGAGCCACGATATGAACCTGTGGATGCGTCAGGTGGGTGGCGTGCTGCGCCTCGAATTGAAAAAGACGCTGGTCTCGCGGCGCGGCTGGTGGGTGTACCTGCTGGCTCTGGGTCCGGTTGGCCTTTCGCTGATGCACTGGCTGATGGGAATGAGCGCGACCTTTGGCCACCACAGCATCGGAGAGGACAGCCTGGTCTTTGCCGGGCTCTTCCACTTCTATTACCTGCGGCTGGGGATCTTCTTCGGATGCGTGGGCATCTTCAGTAATCTCTTCCGCGGCGAGATGCTGGAGAAGACGCTGCACTACTACTACATGACTCCGCTGCGGCGCGAGTTGCTGGTGGCGGGCAAGTACCTGGCGGGGCTGATCACGGCCATTCTGCTGTTCGCGGGCAGTACGGCGCTCTCTTTCCTGATGCTGGGGCGCCACTTTGGCGCGGCGTATACGGACTACATTCTGCATGGTCCGGGGCTGAGCCAGTTCGGCTCCTATGTATTGGTGGCGACGCTGGCATGCGTGGGTTATGGCGCGGTCTTCCTGATGAGCGGGCTGTTTTTCCGCAACCCGATGATTCCGGCGGCGGTGGTGATGGTGTGGGAGAATCTGAATCCCTTCCTGCCCTCGGTGTTGAAGAAGGTCAGCGTGATCTTCTACCTGAAGAACCTGTGTCCGGTGGAGATCCCGATTCCGCCGCCGTTCAACGTGATGGTGGTGGATGCCGACCCGACGCCGTTCTGGATCGCGGTGCCGGGGCTGCTGGCGCTTTCGATCATCCTGCTGATCTATGCGGGACTCTCGGCGCGGCAGACGGAGATCAATTACGGGGAGTAGTCCGCTATCTAACGTTATTGCCGTCCTATAACTAATTCCAATCTTGCGGGTGGGCGCGGGGCGCGGCTAGAGTCAGGCTGTAGCCATGCGACCATTTCTCTCTGCGGCGTGCGCACTCGCGCTTTTTCCCTCTCTGGCCAATGCACAGGCTGTTGTGCGGAAGGAAGCCGCGGTCTTTACCGGCGGCGGACGGGCTGCACGGGTGCAGACGGCTCCCCCGGGAATGCGCCTGCGTCTGCGCCAGCCGCGGGAATTCGCGCTGGGGGGGCTGAGTGCCGCCGATGTGGCCGAACTCTCGGCACCGGGACCGCGCCTCAAGATGGGGATTCGCCGCGCCCTGCCCGATCACGTGGTGGCTACGGGCGCATGGGAGACCGGCGCGGATGGCACGCGGGTGTGGCGGATCGGGCTACGCTCCCCGGGGTCGCGCGGGATGCGGGTGGAGTTTGAGAACTTCGCGGCCGGAAGCGGCCGGGTCTGGATCCACGATGGCGTGACTGTGGATGGACCGTACAGCGGGCGCGGTCTGTATGAAGACGGCCATTTCTGGAGCGGGGCGATCGCGTCCAGTTCCGTGATCATCGAATATCAGCCGGGGCCGGACGCGGCATGGGAACTGGAACCGCCGTTCACGATCCGCGGGTTGACGCATCAGGTGCGGAGCGCGCTGAGTTCGGCGCTGGATCTGGGGCCAGATGCGGGGGCGAAGGATCCGGCGGATTATTGCGAGTTGGACGTCAACTGCTATTCGGGGTGGCAGGGTGCGGCGAGCAGCGTGGGGCAGATCTCTTTCATCGATGGCGGGAACGAGATTCTCTGCTCCGGGGCGCTCGTGGCCACGCGCGACAACAGTTTCATTCCCTACTTCCTCACGGCCGGCCATTGCATCAACAACGAGGCGGCGGCGCGCACCATCCAGGCGTATTGGACCTATCAGACGCCCGCGTGCGGCGGGAGTGCGCCGGCCAGCCGGGCCACCAGTTTGAAATCCAGCGTGGGCGGCCACCTGATGCAGTGGGGGACGATCGCGCAGGGGGATTTCAGCCTGGTGCTGTTGCCGGATGTGCCGGCCGGGGTAACTTTTTCGGGGTGGGATACGGGCGACCCGCCGCAAACCACGGACCTGACGGCGATTCATCACCCATCGGGCTCGTGGAAGCGCATCTCGTTCGGCAACCGGGTAGGCGATGCCACGAACGTGGTGGCGGGCATCACGGCTCCCGGGGAACTCTTCCTGCAGGTGGTGTGGAACCAGGGGCGCGTGGAGCATGGGTCGAGCGGTTCTCCCTTGTTTTCCGCGCCGGGGGTGCTGACGGGTTCGCTGAGCTACGGGGAAGTGCTGGGGGATGGCACGGTGTGCACGATCATCCCGAGCGTGGCAGGCTACTCGCGTTTTTCCAACACGTACGGCTATGTGCAGAGCTTCCTGGAGAATCTGCCCGCGGACGAGGTGCTGCCGGGCAAGGCGTCACTGAGTTTTACGGTGGCGAATCACGCCGCATCGGCCGCGCAGAGCCTGCAACTGACGACGCAGACGAACGGACAGGCGACATATAAGCTGAGGGCGGATGCGCCGTGGATTCAGCTGGGCGCGGTTACGGGCACGGTTTCGGCGAAGACGCCGGCGAGCGTGGCGATCGGTGTGGACGCGGCGCAACTGGCGCAGCCGGGATCTTATTCGAGCACGGTGACGATCTTTTCAGGCGCGGCGCCGCCGCAATCTGTGACCGTGAACGCAGTGGTGCAGGTGGCGCAATCCAACGTGAATGCCACGATCACGCCGAAGCCGGTGGCGCAATTCGGCGGGAGGTGGAGTTTCCAGATCCAACTGGCGGAGACGGCGGGCGCGGCCACGCACGTGACGGCGCTGAAGTTCAACGGGGCGGATTATTCCACGAGCATCGCGAACTGGTTTGGGACGAATCAAATCGCGGCGAACGGTACGATTGTGGCGCCGCTGTCCGGTGCGGGAGTTTTTCCGCACGGCGATCAGTATGTGGAGCTCTGGGGCGTGGACGATCTGAGCGGATTGGCGTGGTACCGCGTGGCTACGGTTACGTTCCAGTAGCGGGTAGGCGGGTGCGACCGAGGAGTTGGCAGGCGGAAGCGCCTGCCCTACGTTTGAGCGCGGGGGCGGTGGGGCGGGGGAAGACAGATTAGCCGACAGGCCACGGAAAACGATGGCCTGTCCTACTTGCGGCAGAAGGCGGTGAGGAAGCGGGCGTCGGGGCTGCCGAATTCCTTTTCGATGGTGAGGCCGCCATGTTCCTGCACCAGCCAGCGGAAGGCCTCCGGGGTGTAGGTGTACTGGAAGTTCATGCCGATGCGCTCGCCGCGCTGGAGAGGGATCTCCTCGCCTGCGACGGTGGCGGAGAGATCGCGCCCGGCGCGGAAGTAGCGGGTGATCAGGTGCAGGCCCTGGTGGCGGGAATCGGTTTTGTGATCGAAGCGGATCTCGCCTTCGTCCTTGGAGATGCCGACGCTGGCCAGCAGCGCGGAGAGGAACTTGCGGGAGGCCGGGTTGTCGCGGCGGGCCATGGTCTTTTCGGCGTCGTGCAGTTCGCCATCGATCAGTAACCGGTCGCCCGGTTTCATGCACTGGGCGACGTAGCGGATCTCCGCCAGGGGGTCGAAGGAGCCCATGGTGTTGCCGGACAGAATGAAGAGGCGGGGCGGTTCGGCGGCATCGGCCGCATAGATCAGGTGGACGGGGCTGGAGATATCGGCCTTGATGCCGGTGGTTTCGATGTCTTCATCGTCGGCGCCGGCGCAGGCCATTTCGAGCATGGTCTGGCTGGCATCCACGGGGAAGTAGAGGCAGGTTGCGCCGGCATCTTTGAGGGCGCCCATGAGCAGGCGGTCGCGGGCTCCGTTGCCGGAACCGAAACTGATGACGGGGACGCGTCCGTTGAAGTGTTTGGCCAGTTCGGGGGCGGAGGCGGAAATCTCTTTCCAGGTCTCCCACAGGCCGCCGTAGAGTTCAGCGTGTTCGCCGAGGGCTGCCCATTCCGCGGCGGAGCGGGTGAACCAGAAAAAGAACTTCTCCGGCAAATCGCGGGCCTCAATGGCTTCGGCAAATTCCAGCGCGATATCCGCTTCGGTGAGGACGACTTCGACTTTCATAATTTGGGACTCGAACCTCTATTATGACGCGAACGGAGGCTAAACGCCCATGATCGACATGCCGGCATCGACGAAGAGGCAGTTTCCGGTGACGCCGCGTCCCAGGTCGCTGGCCAGGAAGACGGCGGTATCGCCGACTTCGGCCGGGTCGGTGGTGCGGCGGAGCGGGGCGCGGGAAGAGATGGAATCGAGAATCGAGGAGAAATCTTTGATGCCGCGGGCGGATACGGTTTTGACGGGGCCGGCGGAGATGGCATTGACGCGGATGTTGCGCTCGCCCAGTTCGCTGGCCAGGTAGCGGGTGGAGGCTTCCAAGGCTGCCTTGGCGACGCCCATCACGTTGTAGTTGGTCACGACGCGGGTGGAGCCGATGTAGGTGAGGGTGCTGATGGAGCCGCCCTCGGTCATGACTGGGGCGACGGCGCGGGCGACGGCGACCATGGAATAGGCGCTGACGTCGTGGGCCAGGGCGAATCCGGCGCGGCTGGTTTCGAGGAAGGGGCGGGCCAGGTCTTCGCGGTTGGCGAAGGCGAGGGAGTGCATGACCGCGTGGACGGGGCGGTTCATGGCTTGCAGGGAAGCGGTGAGGGCGGCGAGGTCTTCATCTTTGGTGACATCGCAGGGGAGGATTGCGGCGACGTTGAGGTCGGCGGCGAGTTCTTCGACGACGGGTTTCTGGCGGTCGCCGAGGTAGGTCAGGCCGAGCGTGGCGCCTTCGCGCGAAAACGCCTGCGCGATGGCATAGGCCAGACTCCACTTATTCGCAATTCCCAGAACGAGGGCGAATTTGCCCTCCAGAAGTTTGGACATGGATATTCCTACAGTGTAGCGAAGTTGGGGGCTGGGACCAATGGGACGGTTTTTCGGGGTATTGGGTGAAATCGCGACAGGTTTTGCCCAATTTGTCCGATAAGGGTCTTATAGTCTGAATTGGCACTCTACGTGCTGTGTTTCAGACCGATCTATCTCTCAGGAGGGCATCCATGGCCAAAGGCCAAGTGTCTATTACAGTTGAGCGTTGCAAGGGGTGCGGGTTCTGTGTCGAATTCTGTCCCACGCATGTACTGGCGCTCTCATCTGCTTTCAATTCAAAGGGTTATCACCCGCCGCACGTAGTCGAAGGGGAGAAGTGTTCCGGCTGTGACCTGTGCGGAATGTACTGTCCCGATTTCGCAATTTTCGGAGCACGCAATGCACGCTGACCCCAAAGGTGTACTCACTGGCGTCCATTTTCTAGACGGCGACCACGCTTGTTGTGAGGGAACCCTCGCAGCGGGTGCGCGATTTGCCGCAGGTTACCCCATCACGCCCTCCACCGAAGTGGTCGAGCGCTTTGCGTGGAGAATTCCCACAGTTGGCGGCATTTTCATCCAAATGGAGGATGAACTGGCGGCATCGATCGCCCTGCAAGGGGCGGTTTGGGGCGGAGCGAAGGCCTTTACGGTGACGTCTGGTCCGGGATTCTCGCTGATGATGGAGCATATCGGCTATGCCGCGATTACGGAAACGCCGTGCGTTTTCGTGAATGTGCAGCGCGGCGGGCCCTCGACGGGGTTGCCTACGCTGCCCGCGCAGGCGGACATGATGCAGGCCAAGTGGGGATCGCACGGCGACTATTCGATCATCGCGCTGTGCCCCAACTCGCCGCAGGAATGCTTCGACCTGACGGTAACCGGCTTTAACCTGGCCGAGGAATTCCGCGTGCCGGTCATGATGATGCTGGACGAATGCGTCGGCCACATGACGGAGAAGGTGGTGATTCCGGAGAGCGACCAGATCGATATTACGCCGCGCCGTTTCACCCACGAATCACCGGAGACGTTCCGCCTGTTCAAGCCGCGGGAAGATCTGGTGCCGGACATGGTGAAGGCCGGCGACGGCTACAAATTCCACGTGACCGGGTTGACCCACGATGAACGCGGCTACCCCAGCATGAACGTGGAGACGCAGGACAAACTGGTCCGGCGCATGCACGACAAGCTGAAGCCGTTTTCCAACGGACGCGCATTGTTTGAAGCGGTGGACCTGGAAGACGCCGAAGTGGTGGTGGTTTCCTACGGCATTACCTCCCGCGTGGCTCAGCGCGCGACGCAACTGGCGCGCGCCAAGGGCATCAAGGCGGGCATTTTCCGGATCATCTCGGCATGGCCGTTCCCCGAGCAGCACATCAAGGAACTGGCGGGCCGGGTGAAGGCGTTCGTAGTCCCCGAATTGAATCTGGGCCAGATGGTCCATGAAGTAGAGCGCCACACGGCGGGCCGCGCGAAAGTGATTTCCGTGCCGCACGCGGGCGGCAGCGTACACAAACCCGAAGTCATTCTGAACGCCATTCTGGAGGCCGCCCGATGAGTGAAGCCATTCTCGATATCCCACTGGACGCAGGCAATCCGGTGGAGCCTTTCCTGCGCATGGACCGCATGCCGCACATCTGGTGCCCGGCCTGCGGGATCGGCACCACGGTGAACTGCTTCGCGCGGGCGCTGGAAAGTTCCAAGCTGGATCTGAATAAAGTGGCGGTGGTCTCTGGTATCGGCTGCACCGGGCGGGTTGCCGGTTATGCCAATCTGGACAGCTTCCACACCACGCACGGACGGGCGATTCCGTTCGCGACGGGGCTGAAGCTTTCGAATCCGGAACTGCAGGTGGTGGTTTACTCCGGCGATGGCGATCTGTTCGCGATCGGCGGCAACCACTTCATCCACGCCGCGCGCCGCAATATGGACATCAAGGTGATCTGCGTCAATAACCTCACCTACGCGATGACGGGCGGACAGACGGGTCCGGCGACGCCGAGCGAAGTGATCTCGGCTACTTCACCGTACGGCGTGTTCGAGCCCTCCTTCAACCTGGTGCAACTGGCCGAGGCGGCGGGGGCGAGTTATGTGGCGCGTTGGACGACGTTCCATGTGAAGCAACTGGCGCGCTCGATGGAAGAGATGCTGCACAAGAAGGGCTTCTGCTTCATCGAAGTGCTTTCGCCGTGCCCCACGCTGTATCAGCGGCGCAATAAGATGGGCGACGGGCTGGACGCCATGAAGTTCTACAAGCAGGTCAGCAAGGTGCGCAACGGCGCGCCTACCAGCGAATGCTCGCTGAGCAAGGCGGGCGAGATTGTGGTCGGCAAGTTTGTAGACCGCGACCGCCCGGACTACCTGGAGCTGCTGACCCATCAGATGCACGCAAGCCTCGGCAATCGCTATGCCGACCCGGAGATCACGACATGCAGCGAGGGATAAATAAACTCGGACTCACAGAGATTCGCATTGCCGGTTTCGGCGGCCAGGGAGTGATTCTGGCCGCGGTGGTGATCGGCAAGGCGGCCGCCATTTTCGAGGGCGGCTACGCGACCATGACGCAGAGCTTCGGACCCGAGGCGCGGGGCGGATCTTCGGCGGCGCAGGTGATACTCTCCGGCGAGCCGATTCTCTACCCCTATGTGACGCAGCCGGACATCCTGGTGGTGATGAGCCAGGAAGCCTACTCGGTATTCTCGCCGCAGTTGAAGCCGGGCGGGATTCTGATTGTGGAGCAGGAACTGGTGCGCATCGAGCATCCGCCGCAGGGCGTGCGCTTCTATGGTGTGCCGGCGACGCGGTTGGCGGAGGAGTTGGGCAAGAAGGTGGTGCTCAATATCGTGATGGTCGGGTTCTTTGCGGCGGTCACGCATATGCTGGACCCCGACAGCCTGCGGCAGGCGGTGGCGGATTCGGTGCCCCCGGCGATGCAGAAGCTGAATCTGCAGGCCTTCGACAAGGGTTTCGAATACGGCGCCGAACTGGTGCACCGCATGTCCGAGGGCGGCGATGCGGAGCAGGTGCTGACGCTGGAATCGGAAGCGTAAGCGGGAAGTAAGGGTTGGCAGGCGGAAGCGCCTGCCCTACCTTGGCGCAACGGACAACCACAAAGTCAAAGGCTCCCTCGCGGTCGCGGGTTGGCGTCGGGGCAAGAGGTGGGAGGCGGAAACGCCTGCCTTACACCACGAAGAGGTCTTTGGGGGTGGGGGTGAGGATTTCGCAGCCGGATGCGGTGACCAGCACTGTGTCTTCGATGCGGATTCCGCCGAAGCCTTCCACATAGACACCGGGTTCGATGGTGATGGCCATGCCGGGTTGCAGGCGGGTGAGATCGCGCTTGCCGAGGCGCGGGGGCTCGTGGATTTCGAGGCCGAGTCCGTGTCCGGTGGAGTGGGTAAAGGCCTTGTCGAGTCCATAGCCCTTGAGCACCTTGCGGGTGACGGTATCGATGCGGGCGGCGGTGATGCCGGGGCGCACGGCGTCGATTCCAGCGAGTTGCGCTTCCAATACGGCGCGGTACATGCGCTTGACCTTGGCACTGGGCGGGCCGACGGAGAGCATTCTCGTCATGTCGCTGGCGTAGCCGTTTTCGAAGGCGCCCATATCGATCACTACCAGATCTCCGGCGGCGAGGCGGGCGTGGGTGGGCTGGGCGTGGGGCAGGGCCGAGCGGACGCCGGTGGCGACGATGGTTTCGAAGGCCGGCTTCTCCGCGCCGAGGCGGCGCATGCGGTACTCGAGTTCGGCGGCGAGATCGCTCTCTTTCATGCCGGCCTTGACGCGGCGCAGGGTCTGCTCGAAGGCGCGCGAGTTGGTGGCGACGCTCTGGCGGATGAGGGCGATTTCGGCCTCTGACTTGATCGTGCGCAGTTCCTCGATCCAGCCGTGGACGGGTTCGAGAGACGCACGCAGGGGCAGGCGCGATTTCAGGGCGTCGTAGAAATCGCAGGTCATGCGCGCGGGTTCGTAACCGGTTCGCAGTGCGCCGAGTTTCTGTAGGGTCGCGAGCACATCCAGCACCAGTGGTCCCTTGACGATGCGGACTTTGCAGGAGCTTTCTTCGCTGGTACATTCTTCGCTGGTACATTCTTCGCTGGTACATTCTTCGCTGGTACATTCTTCGCTGGTACATTCCTGGGCGGCCTGAATCTGGTAGCGCGGGTCGGTGAAGAGGATGCTCTGGCCGGGCAGGATGAGCAGCGAGGCGTTGCTGCCGGTGAAGCCGGAGAGGTAGCGCAGGTTGGGGCTGAAGGCTACGAGCAGGGCGTCGAGTTTGCGGGCGGCGAGAGCGGCGGCGACGCGGGCGCGGCGTTCAGCGAAGGGGTTATTTTCCACTTTGGAGTTCCTTGGCGAGGATCTGGGCGCGCTCGGCGAGGGCGTCGGCCTGGCGCAGGTCATTGTGCTTCTCGGCGTCTTCGGAGAGGGCGAGGAAGTTGCGGATATTGGCCGCCACATCCTGTTGGGAGCGGGTCAGACGGCGCCGTCCGAGGGCTTGCAGAATCTTCGCCGCTTCGGCGCGGCGCGATACGGCGCTTTCCTGCAGGCGTTTGGCTTCCGCCGGCGAGATCAGTTCCTGAATGGCGGGGCGGGGTGTTTCGGCCGGAGGTCCGGCAAGTTGGGGCTGGGTGGGGGCGGGTTCCCGCGCGGGTTGCGGCCGCGGGCGTGGCGGATTCGGGGTGCGCGCCGGAGTGGGCGCGGCTGGTGGCGCTACAGGGGTGGGTGGAGGTTCGGTCTCGAATGCGGCAGGGAGCGGCGTTTGGGCTTCGGGCAGTTCCACGCGGGTCTGCGGCGTAGAGAGCGCAGGTGGCGGCGGGGGAGCGGGAGCGGTGACGGTGGCCTTGGTGACTTTGGCCGCGCGCGCGGCACATCCGGCGAGAGAGAGGCTCAAGATCGCGGTCAGGAGAAGGGCGGCTTTCATAGCTTAAACATGCTGGCGCATGGTCTACACCGCGATGGGCAGGCGGATCAGGAAGGTGGTCCCCTTTCCCGGTTCGCTGGTGAAATCGATTGTACCATCGTGAAGTTGCACGATCCGGAAGGTCATGGCGAGGCCGATTCCAGAGCCTTTGGGCTTGGTGGTGAAGTAGAGGCGGAAGATCTTTTCGCGGACTTCGGCGGGGATGCCGCCGCCGGTATCGGTGATCCGCAGTTCGGCCCAATCGCCCGTGGTGGAGGATTCCAAATGCAGTTCGCCGCCCTCTGGCATCGCCTGCATGCCGTTGACGACGATGTTGAGGACGGCCTGTTTGAAGAGGTCGCGATCCACGCGGACGTCCACGCCTTCGGCATCCTCGCGCACGGTCAGGGCGATGTGGGCGGCTGTCGCCTGCGGGGCGGCGAGTTCGACGATCTCGCGCACGAACTCCTGCAAGGGCACGTTGACGAGCTTCAATTCAACGGGGCGGGTGAAATCCAGGAAGGTCCGCACGACGCGATCGAGGCGGAGGATTTCGCGGCCGATGATGTCCATCTGCTCGGTGACATCGGTATCGCCGTGGGAGAGTTTGGCGCGCGCCACATCGATGTGGAGGAGCATGGCGTTGAGGGGGTTCTTAACTTCATGGGCCACGCCGGCGGAGATGCGGCTGAGGGCGGAGAGGCGGTCGGCGGTCTCCAATTCGCGGTTGATTTTGTGCTGCGCTTCGGGATCGCGCAGGCGGACGAGGATGCCGCTGGCGGCGAGCGGATCCACGGAGAGGAGGACGGCTTCGGGCGCGGCGATGCGCACGCGGCGATTGCGGAGGGCGCGTCCGGATTCGGCGGACTGTTCCACGAGGAGTCCGGCGAGGGTGGAGGGCGGGAAGATTTCGCCGAGCAGACGGCCGGTGAGAGCTTCGCGGGTCTGGCCGAGGAACTTTTCCAGGGCGCCGGTGGCGAAGATGAGGCGGGATTCGCGATTGAAGATGAGGAAGGCCTCTTCGAGATCCTGGAGCAGGTGATCGATATTGCCGCGCAGGTCGGAGACTTCGAACTGCGCGCCGCGGAGGCGCTCTCCCAACAGGCTGACTTTGGAGGCCATGATGGAGAGTTCGTCGTTGCCCTGCTTGGCGGGCGGAGCGGATTCGGGCGCGTAGTCGCCGCTGGTGACGAGGTCGAGCAGGCGCGCGATGCGACCGAGTTTGCGGAAGGCGAAGAGGGAGAAGAAGAAGGTCAGGAGGGCGGCGGCGGCGACGGAGAGGAGCGAGACGCGCACGTTCTGATCCACCGCGCCGCGCAGCGAATCGCGGATGAGGCCGGGGTAGAGGATGACGCGCACATAGATGATGGCGACGCCGCCTGTGCCGAGCGGTTCTTCGAGCATGTAATAGCTGGGAGCGTCGCTGAGCAGGACGCGCACCTGCTGGCGCCACTG
>CAIRBY010000028.1 GCA_903876865.1 uncultured Acidobacteriia bacterium | reverse complement strand
GCCAGCTACAACCATTCGCTGCGTTGCGGGCGGCTCGGGCTCAATAAGATCCATCGGGGTAATCCCTCCGGCGACACCCGGGGAACCGACTGGTGGGAATGGAAGACCTCGTTCCGCGCGTGCAAACTGCGCATCGGCGATATCGTCACGCTCAATAGCGCAAAGTACAACCTGACGGAACAGATGGTCCGGCTCACCGAACTCAAGCCGTCCAAAAACTTCGAAACGATGGAGTTGAAGGGGCACTTTCACGACGACACCTGGTACCTGGACTCCCATGGCAATGCTGCCGATGCAGCGTATGGCGCCGCGCCCCACGCCGGCCTGGGCGCGTGCGTCCCGCCGTCCTTCGGCGTCGAGCCTTATGCCCTCGACCCGACCGTGGCCGAGGTGACCGGTCTCGCGTTTACCGATCCCACCAATACCTACTCGATCACTGCCGGGACGTTCACTTTCTACTTTGTCATTGAGTCCACGATCCTCACCACGCTCTCGGCCGCCGTCACCAGCACCGGCGCGGCGACCATGAGCGTTACCGACGCCTCCGATATCGCAGCGGGCGACCTCATCCAGCTCGGGCGCGAGGTCGTGCTGTGCGGGACACCCAGCGGGACCACCGTTCCGATCACGCGCGCGCAGTTGGCGACCACCGCGGATACGGCGTTGAACGGCGCTTCCATCTGGAAGGTCCAGCAGAAGGTCACTACCGCGAGCTTCCCCTTGGACTTCGTAAACTCGGCGGCGATCGCCGACTGGACTCTCCTGCAGGTATTGCCGGACACAAAGCTCCTTGCTGTCGGTGGCGTCGCGACCAACGCGTACGGTGACTCGGCAATGCGCTGCGTCCCGCTGACCAACAACACCGATCACGGAATGAAGTTGACGAGCGGTTCCACGCTGGCGGTTGTGAACCCAATCGCGAACACGGATTACGCAATCCTGGCCGGCAACGTGACCGTCAACGTTGTGGCCACGGCGCGCGTGGTCACCATCACACTTCCCTCAGAGGGCGCAAACACTGGCGGCATCGTGGTGGTGAATCGGGCCGCTGGTAGCACCCATGATGTGCACGTGGTGCCCGGCTTGACGGGTGGCACCTCGGACGCGATCGACGGATCGACCTCCACAGTGGAAGTCTTGACCGCAACCAACCCGACCTGGGCGGGAGTAGCTGCATAAATGGGCAACTGGGTCACCATTTCGACAGCGGGAGCCAGCGGCTACACTCCGCCGCCTGCTGCGCCGAATATTACGAGCGCCTCCTGCTCGGCATACTATGGCCTCTTCGGGAACCTCTCCGCGTACGGGCTGCAAGGGACGATCACGCTCCCCACCGGCGATGCGGCATACGGCCACCTCAAAGAGATCGATATTTCCGCGACGTTCCAGGACGGCAGCAGCGCGCCGGTGGGGACGCCCTTGTACGCTTCCTTCTCGGGCAGCACCGTCACGTTCAAGACGCCTTGCTCCCTGCCCCAAGCAGATGCGACGCAGCCGGTCGTGCTGACATTCACCGTCAAGAACGACGCGGGCATCGCGACCGCCAGCCCGGTCTCCGTAACCGTAACCGTTGGCGCGGCGTTGGTCAGCACGTTGGCGGCTGTGGATGCTTCGACGCTGTCCACTTCGAACTCTGAGTACCACGCTCGTTTCCAGGACTCCGCCACCGCACTGCACACGGTGATCAACACCCACGTATCGATGGCCAACGCCCAGTACCCGCAGACCGCAACGCTCTGGATCAACAAGCAGGACGGCAACGGCCCGTTGTGGCAGGGCTGGTGGAGGATTGCCAGCGCCGCCCAACTGGTTCAGATCGGGCTGCCGGACTCCAATACCGCTGTCTACCCACCAGGCGGCGCATCGGACGGGTCCTGGCTACTAATCGGCGCTGCCGGCGCCATTCCCAAAGAGGCAGGCGTCCCCGGTTCCGCAGTCACCAGCAGCGCGTTTACGGTTCCGACGATCCCTGTGCCGGCATCCAACGCAGCCACGGGCGCGTGGATTGACCAGATCAACTACGGCAATAACGGCCAGGTCAACACGTGGGGCTGGAAGAACCTGTTCACGACGCTGCCGTACGGCGACCCCAATTTCTTCTTCGG
>CAIRBY010000027.1 GCA_903876865.1 uncultured Acidobacteriia bacterium | reverse complement strand
CCAAGCGCGAAATCGAAGCCGCGTTCAAAGACCTGAAGGGCTAGCCGCAAGCCCTCCCCCCGGAAGGGGAGACGGTGGATCTCTCCTCACGGTGTGGAACACTTCCTCGCTGCAGGACTGGCATTTGATGCCAAAGCGTGGGATTTACTGTCAGAAATAAGTTTGAGTTCGTTGGGAATTCACACCTAAACCCTTGATAAATATACCTGGCCCTAGAATTGCAGCTTGGGGAGCGTTGCACTGGGACTCGCCGTGGGATCGCCGTGCCCGGTTCAGGCAGAAAAAAGGAGAAAGGGTCTGGAGATGCGCAAACAACTGAAAAGAAAATTTGGATCCGCGTTCACAATCGGAGTGCTCGCCGCCGGCGTGATGTTCACGGGAAGCGCGCGAGCGGACGTCGTTTTTCACGATACAATCAGCACGTACTTTGGTACCGGCAACCCTGCTGATAACTGGACGGTTTCGACCGACAACGGGGTTCAGGTTGCCCTCCGCGCGAGGTACCGGAATGGGGCGAGCATCTATTCGCCAACCGACGATTACATCGTCCCCGCAGGTGCCTGCGACACTGCTTCGCCCTGCAAGGACTTGCCTAGCCCAAGCGTCTTGGTTAGCCTGTCCGCACTGGCGCTCTGGAATTTCGACTTTTCGATTGATGTGAGTGGCGCACTTGTCCCCAACTTGAGCAACGTCGCGGCCAACACTATCCTTACCATCACGGTCTTGGACGGCGCAACCACGGTTGGCAGTGGGTCCTTCAACCCCTTCGGCCTTGGCGATAATGCATTTCATGACGTCATCGGAGTTCAGAATTCGTCGAACTTGGGTTTTGTTACTGGTTTCAACCCCAACGCCGCTTACGAGTACGACTTCACCCTGAATGTCGTGGATGCCAGTAACGCATCCCTCGCCAGTGTGGACATTGAAGTTCTTCCCACGCCCGAGCCTTCCGCCGTAATTCTGTTCAGCACCGTCCTCTTCGGCGCTCTTTTCCTGATTCGCCGCCGGCAGATCGCCTAACGCGAATCATCGGAGAATAGTTGGGCTGGCGCGAGTGCCTTCGCGCCGGCCCCTTTTTTTTGAAGCCCCCGCCCGAAATCGAAGCCGCATCCAAAGACTTGCAGGGATCGTCCGAGAACTCCGCCTAAAGACCCGATAAGATAGATCTAGCACTTGTCTAGATCGATCATGAACCTGCAGGGATTCTCTCTCACTCAAAACCGCGACGGCCAGAGGCTCCGCCTACCGGAAAAGCTCCTTCTCTGTGCCTGCCGCCCGGTGCAGGCGCCCCCGCTCTCTGTCGCCACCATCGGCTACACCCTGGACAACGCGCTCGATTACGCCAAGCGTATGATTCCCCAGTTTCTGGAGCGCATTCAGGGGAAGACCGTGCTGGATTTTGGCTGCGGCCCGGGCTTTCAATCCGTCGCCATGCGGTTGGCCGGCGCCAGGCGCGTGATGGGCGTCGATATCAATGAGGAGTGGCTCTCCTCCGGCCGCGACCTTGCCGCCCGCGCCGGGGTCGATGGCGTCACCTTCGGCCAGACGCCGGACGCGGAACAATATGACATCGTCCTCAGCCTCGGTGCGATGGAGCACTTCCGCGAACCGGGCGCGGAATTGGCCCGCATGAGCGCCCTCACTCGCGAAACGCTCATCATCTCCTTCGCCGAACCCTGGTTCTCTCCCTACGGCACCCATCTCAACGGCACCACGAAATTGCCGTGGCTCAACCTCTGGTTTTCCGAGCAGACCATCATCAACGTCCGCAATCTCTACCCGGAAGGCAGCGATGGGGCCATGAAATTCGCCGACATTCGCGGCGGCCTCAACAAAATGACCGTCAGCCGCTTTGAAAAGATGGTCCAGGGAGCGCCCGGCATGCGCCTCGAACACCTCTCTCTGCAAAGCGTCAAACGGTTGCCGCTGGTGACCCGGATTCCCGTCGTGCGCGAACTGATGACGGCGGCGCTGACCTGCATTCTGAAGCCGTCCGGCCGCTAATTCCCGCCCAGCAGATTCTCCAGCAGCGAGCGCTCCACCGGCCAGTAGCCCCGCACCCGCGTCTCTTCGCCGCGGAAGGTGCCGCTCGTGAGGAAGCCGCTCAGGTCAGAGGGGTTCGGCGTCTGGTGTTCGCGCTGAATCAATTCCCGCAACAGCGACGTCGTCTTGTTCAGTTCCGCCGCAAGCGCCGTGGCGTCGATCGCATTGGCGCAGCGCACATCCAGTTTCGCCGCGAAGCGCGTGCCTTCCGGGACCAGCGAGAGCGTCACCGCCTGCGCACGTTCCAGGCTGCGGGCGAACATCTGCGTGCCGGGCGGCAGGCTCTGTCCGCTCCGCACCACGGAGGGCGGAATCGCAAGCCACACCGGCGCGTTGGGGATCTCCGGCCCGGGCCGCGAATCCACCGTATTCATGCGCAGCGCGGCCGATTCGTCCTGCCCCACCGCCATCGCCATGAGCCCGGTTTGCAGCGGGAAAAATGAGATGTTGCGGTCCTTGGTGCTGCCCGCCATGCGGCAGAAAGAGTTGTTGCAGGCGCCGTCCACGCTCTGCACGTAACTCTTCAGGCTGGCCCAATCGAACTGCCCCTTCAGCAGCATGAACTTGCCTTCTGGAGCGAAAGAGATGATTGCGGTTTCCAGATCCTGCTTGTAATCGAAGTCGGTCTTCTTCACAAAGCGCTGGTATTCCGGGTCTTCGCCCACCTTGGAACCATCCAGCAGCTTGAGGATTCCCGCCTTTCGCAGTTGGCGAAAATCCACGAACGCGACTACGGCGTTATCGGTAGGCAGGCGCTCCAGCAGCGCCGCGGGGGTGAGGGCGCGGGACCGGTACGACACCACCCCCCACAAAGTCAGTCCGCAAAGCACACAGACCAGCAGGATCAGCAGCCATGCGCGAGCATTCGGGTTCACGAATCGAGTATCACACAGCCGCGAGTTCGGCGCTGCGTGCTTCCTTCCAAAGCTGGATGTAGGGCTGCAGGGAATCCATCATCGCCTGGAATGCCGGCAGCGTGAGCGATTGCGCCCCGTCGCTGACCGCCTTCTCCGGGCAGGGATGCACTTCCACAATCAGCCCATCGGCGCCAATCGCCACTCCGGCGCGGGAGAGCGCGGGGATCAGGCTGCGCTTGCCGGTGGCGTGGCTCGGGTCCAGGATCACCGGGAGGTGCGTCAACTCGTTCAGCACCGGGACTGCCGCGATATCGCAGGTGTTGCGGGTCGCTGTCTCAAACGTGCGGATGCCGCGCTCGCAGAGCAGTACGTTGGGATTGCCGTGGGCCACGATGTACTCGGCGGACATCAGCAGCTCCTTAATGGTCGAACTCATGCCGCGCTTCAGCAGCACCGGGCGTCCGCAGCCGCCGAGCGATTTCAAGAGCGCGAAGTTCTGCATGTTGCGCGCGCCAACCTGCATGCAATCGGCGTACTCCGCCACCAGGTCCACGTCGCGGTCGCTCATGATCTCCGTGATGATCCCAAGCCCGGTCCGCTCCTTGGCCTTCGCCAGCAGTTTCAACCCTTCCAGCTCCATGCCCTGGAAATCGTAGGGCGAGGTGCGCGGCTTGAAAGCGCCTCCGCGCAGGATGCGCGCGCCCGCGGCAGCCACGCTCTCCGCCGTCTCCATGATCTGCTTCTCACTCTCTACCGAGCACGGGCCGGCCATCATCACGAACTCATCGCCGCCGATTTCCACGCCGTTCACTTTGATCACCGAACGCGTCTTGCGGAACTCTTTGCTGACGAACTTGTAAGGGGCGGAGATGCGCATGGCGTTCTCTACGCCGGGGGTGGCTTCGAGCGATTCCAGGCAGGTCGTGACGTCTCCGACGCCGACTACGCCAATCACCACACGCTCTTCACCCACAATCGAATGGACCTTGTAGCCAAACTCCGCGATGCGTTCGCAAACGTGGTCGATCTCTGCTCGGGTGGCGTGGGGCCGCATGGAAATAATCATACGGGCCAGTATACACTACTGCGCTAGACGAAACAACATGAAGTGCAATTAATGGTTATATTTGAGTGCACCACTTGCAAAAGGTGTACAAGGTCACTGCAGGGCGATTTCGCGGGCTTCGGAGCGCGGGCTTTCATTGCCCGAGCGGTCGAAGGCGGTCACGCGATAGCGGTAGGTTTTGCCGTGCTCCACAGTGCGATCGGAGAAGCTCGGGATGGCGGAGACTTCCGCGATCTTGCTGAACTCTCCGCCGCCGGTGGCGCGGTAGACCCGGTAGCCGGCAAGGTCGCTCTCGCCATTGCGGTCCCAGCTGAGTTCGATGGAGTTAGGCGCGGCGGAGGGGTGCAGGTTGGCCGGTGCGGCGGGCGGGAACGTGTCCTTGGGCGTGATCGCGGCTTCGGCGGAAAGCTCGCTCTCGGCCAGTTTCTGGTTGCTGAGTTTGACGAAGCTCTGCACCACGTAGACGTACGGTTGGCCGTACTCGATCGTCGGATCGAGCCACTCGGGCTTCTCCACCGTGGAGAGCAGCGCAAACTCCTGCCCCGGCGCTTTGCGGAAGACGCGGAACGCCTGTCCGCCGACGCGCCAGGTGAGGCGCACGCCTTCGGGCACGGCGACGGGCACAAGGGCTGTTGGCGTCTCCGGCGCGGCAATCACCGGAACCACCACGAAGTTCGACCACGGCGCCTCCTTGCCGTTTCCGCCTACCGGGCGCACGGCGAAGATGATCTCTTTGCCGGTCCACGCCGCCGCCGGGATTTCATAGCGGGCGATGGGGCCGGAAAGCGGCGGTTGCGGAATCTGCTTCGCCTGCGCAGCCCACTGATTCTCTTCGAAATTCTCGGCCGTACCGGCGCGCAGGTCGAGCTTCAGCGGAGCCGGAATCACGTGCCCTTCGGTGGTCTTCAGCGGCACCGTGAACTGCACGATCACATTCCCTCCGCGTTGCAGCGCGGCCAGGTCGGTAACCCGCGCGGGCACGTTCGCCAGGGGCGGCAGCGGGTCGCCGATATAGCCGCAGCCCGAAAAGGCGAGCGCCGCGGCGGCCAGCAGCAGGCGCGGCAAGTGTCCGAAAATGGGATTGGGTTCGTATCGCAAAATAGTCTTCCCGGCGCGGCGACGGGCGTCCGGTTGCGGGCGCGCCTACCTAGAGGATACTACAGAGGCCGGGAAGCGAATGGCTAAGTCTTTTAGATCCATCGAATATTGAGCGGAAATCTAGCTGCCCGCGCGGCGCAGTTCCACCGCCTGATTCACGCGGACCGTCCCGCCCTTCACCACCTCGCAATTCAAAGCCAATTTGCCCTGGAAGCGGCGCACGATGTCGCGCAAGACCTGCGGATCCTGCGCCAGCGTATCGGGGTCGTACGTCGTCATCACGCAGCGCGCGCGCAGGTCGTGAACCTGAATCACTACCTCGCCGATCACGAGTTGGGCGCCTTCCCAGGTCCGCTCCGCCAAGCCCTCGACCCCGCCGATCACCAGATTGGGACGCAGCCGGCGCGTGTCGCGGCCGAAGGCGGCAATGGCGCCATCCGTGGCCACCAGCAGCGGCAGAATGTCGAAGCGCTCTTCGCTCTCATCGCGGACCAGTTGCGCGCCGGGCCCGGCAATCTTGCGGACGGCGGCGAGAACCTCAGGCGCGTCCCAGGGCAGACCATCCACCAGGGCGGAACCCTCCGCGCCCAGCGTGGCGTGGTGGCCGAGCAGGCCGGGATGGCTGCGGGAGGTGATGGTGCGGCCCTGCGCATTCCGCACCTGAAGCGCCCGGTCCCTCTCGATGCCGAGCGCGGTCAGGCGGGCTTCCGGCAGCCGTTCCCCGGCCATCGATTTGACCGGGTATCTCCAGATCTCGGCTACGTGCATAGCGGCTCCTTTTAGAAAATGCGGCGCTCTGCGAAGGCGATCGGCGCATCGTTGATGCTGGCGATGCGGCGGCGCATCAGCCCCTGCTCATCGAACTCCCACAACTCCGTGCCGTAAGAACGGAACCACTGTCCGCTCTGGTCGTGCCACTCGTATTCGAAGCTCACGGCGATGCGGTTCTCGCGGAAGCCCCACAGCGTCTTCTTGAGGCGGTAGTCGAGTTCTCTGGCCCACTTGCGTTGCAGCAGGGCCTTGATCTCTTCCCGTCCGCGCACGAATTCGGCGCGGTTGCGCCATTCCGAATCGGCCGAGTAGGAGAGCGCGACCCGTTCGGGGTCGCGCGAATTCCAGGCATCCTCGGCCAGTTGCACCTTCCGCAAGGCCGTTTCCATATTGAAGGGAGGCAGGATGGGTGTCATGTCGATTCCTCTCCGGGGCCGCTCAGACCTGCAGCGAGACCCGCGGGAAATCCACTTCGGTGCGGGCTACCAGGTTGAAATAGTTGGTCAGAATGTTGATGGCGACATTGGCCACGATCTCGGCGATTTCGCCCTCGCTATAACCCGCCTCGCGGACACGGGCGAATTCGGCGTCGGAGATTTCGCCGCGCTGCACCACGATTGCCTGCGCCAGTTGCAGCCCGGCGTCCCGCTTCGCGTCTTCGGAGTGGGAACCGCGCGCGGCGGCAATCTGCTCGGGGGTCAGCCCGGCCAATTGGCCGAGAGCAGTGTGGGCGGCGAGGCAATACTCGCAGCTGTTTGCTTGCGCCACGGCGAGAGCAAGCTGCTCGCGGAAACTCGCGTCCAGTGTGCCGGAGCCGAGCGCGGCGCCGAACGTGAGGTAGCCCTCCAGCGCGGCCGGGGCGGCGGCGAGGGTGGTCATCAGATTGGGGGTGATTCCCAGTTTGGCCTGGACACCGTCCAGCAGTCTTCTGGTCTTGCCGGTGGTCTCGGCGGGGTTGATGGCGTGGATGCGTTGCATTTTATGAAGTCTCCTGTTTTTAACTACACAGACATAAAAGCAGGTCGGGGGCCAAAGCAAATTGTCCGTAAGTACATGCAAAGTAAAGGAGCTAAATATACATCAGATTTGTTTAATTCAATGATTCATGATGTTTCACGATTTAGTTCGTGAGGTTTCAGGTTACGATAAGGCATGAACCTGGCCGCGCTCCCGCCGATCATCCTCGCGATTGCCGAGCAGCGGTCTTTGAGCGCGGTGCTGGCCACGATCATCGATGCCGTCGCCCGGCAGCCGGATGTGGCGCTGGCGCGGATCTGGCTGCTCGAGCCGGATGAGGCCTGCCCCCACTGCCGGCACCTAGCCCTTCCCGGCGAGGTCTCCCTGCATCTGCGCGCGAGCGCCGGCACGCCGCGCCTGGCGGGGTCGGATTGGAGCCGGACGCAGGGTAGTTTCCACAAGATCCCGCGCGGCTGCGGCAACCTGAAGATCTCTCACATCGCGGCTTCGGGAGAGAGCGTGCGGATTGCGCGCCTCTGGGAAGACCAGCAGTGGATCCGCAACCAGGAATGGGCGCGCACGGAGGACCTGGTGAGTTTCGCCGGGCACCCGATCGTGTTTCGCGGGGCGGTGCTCGGGGTGCTGGCCGTTTTCCGCCGCTCCGAAGCCGGCGACGAGTGTTTCGAATGGCTGCGCGCCCTGGCGGATACGGCGGCGGTGGCGATCGCCAACGTGCGCGCCTTCGAGCAGGTGGAGGCGCTGCGCGGCGAACTGGAACAGGAGCGCGATTACCTGCGCGAAGAAGTGCAGGAGGCCGGCTCGTTCGGCGAGATTCTGGGGCGGAGCGCGGCGCTGCAGCGCGTCTTGCGCCAGTTGGAAATGGTGGCGGGCACGGATGCCGGGGTGATGATTCTGGGCGAGAGCGGCAGCGGCAAGGAACTGATCGCGCGCGCCATTCACCAGCGGAGTCCGCGTGCCGGCAAGCCGCTGGTGAAGGTGAACTGCGCGTCGGTGCCGCGGGAACTCTTTGAAAGCGAGTTCTTTGGCCACACCCGCGGCGCCTTCACCGGCGCGGTGCGCGACCGCGTGGGGCGCTTCCAATTGGCCGATGGCGGCACTCTGTTTCTGGACGAGGTGGGCGAGATCCCCCTGGAGTTGCAGCCGAAACTGCTGCGCATTCTGCAGGAGGGCGAGTTCGAGCGCGTGGGGGATGAGAGCACGCGGCGGGTGAACGTGCGCGTGATCGCGGCCACCAATCGCGATCTGCGCCGCGAGGTGGAGGCGGGGCGCTTCCGCCTGGATCTCTTCTACCGCCTGAGCGTGTTTCCGCTCGAAGTGCCGCCGCTGCGCGACCGCCGCGAGGACATTCCGGCCCTGACGGCCCACTTCGTACGCCAGGCCTGCCTGCGCTTCCACGTGGCGGAACCGAAGGTGACGGAGCGCGAAGTGGAGCGCGCCCGCGCCTACGCCTGGCCGGGCAATGTGCGGGAACTCCAGAACGTAGTGGAGCGGGCCGTGATTCTGGCCCAGGGCGGGCTGCTTCGTTTCGAACTGCCAGAGGCTGAGGTGGCGGCGGGCGTCGCCGCGGCGGAAACACTACCCGTGCGCGAAGTGATTCCCGAAGCGGAGTGGCGCCGGCGCGAACGGGCTAACCTGATGGCGGCGCTGGAGCAGTGCGGCTTCCGCGTCTCCGGCAAGGGTGGCGCAGCGGAGTTGCTCGGGGTGAACGCGGCGACGCTGGCCTCCCGCATTAAGGCGTTAGAGATCGAGCGGCCGCGAAAAAACCGTCACTTGTCGCTGTAAGCGATGCCGTCCAGCCCGGTCTTATCCGAGCCGCTGCGTACATCGAAGATGCCCGGTTCGGATTGGTTGATGCTCTGGCTGGCCTCTTCCATGATCGTTTTCCAGGTCTGATTGGAGCCGGTCATGGGGTCGATGGGGAGCTTGGTCAGGTAGCCTTCCGTTACCAGGTCGCTGAGGCTCTGCGGCGCCTTCTGCTTATCCGCGGAGTAGTTGTCGATCACGGTGCGGAGCGTGAACAGGTTGTTGGCCAGCACGCTCTCTTTGGCGCGGATGATGGAGCGGTTGTAGATGGGCACGGCCATCGAAATGAGGATCACGATGATCGTCACCACCACCATCATTTCCACGAACGTAAAGCCGCGGAGATGGCGGAAGGCGCGATGCCGTGCGGCCTTGTGCGCGGCTGAGGTTGCGGGTGTGAACTTCATTGGGCTACCACTCTGAATACGGCCGTCCGTCCGGCCCCTTTTCCGTTGTCTTACTGTACACGTCAAAGACGTCCTGGCCGCCCCAACTAAGGGATTTGGGGTCATCCTGATCGCTGCGCATCCCCCACTCGGCCCTCCCGGTGAAGGGGTCCACCGGGATGCGGCGCAGGAAGCGGAGCTTCTTCCCGTCCGGCCCCGGGAGTTTCACGCCTTCGACCAGAATTTCCAGCGTTTCGGGCCAGTTGTTGGTGCCCTGCTTCTGCGGTCCCAGGTATTGCAGGTCGGCGTAGTCTTTGTATTTATCGATGGCGGCGCGCATCTCGCGCAGGCAGATGCGCAGTTCGCGTTCGCGCGTGACGCGCACCTTGGCGCGGGCCAGCGGCACCGCCATGGTGGTGAGCACCAGCATGATGGTGCAGGCCACCACGAGTTCGACGAGGGTAAGACCTTTTTGATATTTCCTGCGCTTCATACGCTGATCTGAATCTACTTCACGGTAATCGTCATTTGCGGCGAACCGCTAAATATGACCTGCCCCTGCGAATTGCGCACGGTCAGGTTGGGGATGGAGATGGTGGCGGTACCCTTGGCCATGGTCTGGAAGATCAGGGTGGCAAGGATGCCGGAGCCGGAGACGCCGGGTGTATTCGGCAGGCGGCTCAGATTGATGGCGGCAGCCCCCGCGTCGTTCTGGATGTTCTTGGTGAAGGCGGGGATCTGTCCGTCGCTGGAGAAGAAGTCGCCGCGCCCGGCGTCATTCATCTTCAGAATCTTGGCGTCATAGGTAATCTGCAGCGGTGCGGAAGCCACATCGGCCCCGTTCTCAATTACGAGCGCGACGGGCACCAGGCCCTGCTCCTTGGCTTCGGCCTGAGGCTGCAGGAAGTGCACCACGGCGTTGCCCGTGGGCTTGGGTGCGTCCGGTTTG
>CAIRBY010000026.1 GCA_903876865.1 uncultured Acidobacteriia bacterium | reverse complement strand
GGGCGAAGAGATCGAGCGCGGCGCGTTCCCAGCACCAGTTTTCCATGATCTGGCTGGGGAGTTCGACGAAGTCCCAGGCCACGTTGGTGCCGGCGAGGGAGCGGGTTTCGACGCGACTGAGCAGGTGGTGGAGCAGGTGGCCGAACTCGTGGAAGATGGTTTCGACTTCGCGGTGGGTGAGCAGGGCGGGCTTGCCGCCGATGGGCGGGGTGAGGTTGCCGCAGATGAGGCCGAGGTGGGGGCGGAAGGCGGAGGGGTCGGAGGGTTCGGGACCGCCGGTGATGAGGCCATCCATCCAGGCGCCGCCGCGCTTGTTTTCACGGGGGTACCAATCGGCGTAGAAGCCGCCGAGGAAGACGCCGTCCGCATCCTTGACGTTGTAGTAGTGCACGCCGGGATCCCAGGCGGGGACGCCTAATTCCTCTTCGACCGAGATGCCGTAGAGACGGCCGACGAGTTGGAACATGCCCGCTTCAACGCTTTCCATGGGGAAGTAGGGGCGGAGGGCCTCCTCATCGAAATCGTAGAGGGCGGCGCGCTGTTTTTCGGCATAGTAGGCGATATCCCAGGGCTCGAGCGGGGGGGCATCAGGACCTTCGAGGGAGCGGCGGAACTCGAGCAGTTCGCGGTTCTCCTGGTGGAAGCGCGGTTCGGTTTGGGAGCGGAGGTCATCGAGGAAGCCGAGGGCGCGGGCGCCGGTGTGGGCCATGCGGTCTTCGAGGACGAGATCGGCGAAGTTGGCGAAGCCGAGGAGGGCGGCCTTTTCCTGGCGGAGTTGGAGGATGCGCTGGATGATGGGGCGGTTGTCGCGGTCGCCGGTAGCGGCGCGGACGGAGAAGGCGGAGTAGATGTGATGGCGGGTCTCGCGGCGATCGAGATAGGTCATCACGGCGAAATAATCGGGGGCCTGGAGGGTGAAGCGCCAGCCGGCGAGGTTCTTGCGCTGGGCGGATTCGCGGGCGCTGGCGATGGCGGAGGGGGGCAGACCGGCGAGATCGGCCTCATCGGTAAGGACGAGTTCGAAGGCGTTGGTGGAATCGAGGACGTTCTCGGAGAATTTGGTGGTGATTTGGGTGAGTTCGACGTCGATGGCTTCGAGGCGCTGCTTGCCGGCGGGATCGAGATCGGCGCCATGGCGGCGGAAGCTGGCGACGGTCTTGTGGAGGAAGCGGCGGCGCTCGCCGGTGAGAGAGGCGGCTTCGGGGGTGGCGGCGAAGGCTTTGAGGTTGAGCCAGAGGCCGGATTCGAGCGGGATGCCGGTATAGAAGGCGCTGACATCGGGCTGCGCGGCGTTGAAGGCGGCGCGGAGTTCGGGATAGGTGGCGACGCTTTCGAGGTGGCGGACCACGCCCATGGCCCAATCGAGCGGTTCGGTGAGAGTGTCGAGGGCGTGGAGGGTATTGTCGAAGGTGCGCGCGGCGGCGGGCGCGGCGACGGTGGCGAGGCGGGCGCGGGCAGCGGCGAGGAGGGCGGCGCAGGCGGGCTCGATGTGTTCGGCGCGGATGCGGTCGAAAGGGATCCGGAATTGGGGGTCGAGCAGGGGGTTGGAGTCGGGCGTACTGGACATTGCAACCAGCGTAACAGGTCGCCCGTACCCGGTACTTCCGGGCAGTAACAAAAACCACAAAACGGTTACCATGGTATTCAGC
>CAIRBY010000025.1 GCA_903876865.1 uncultured Acidobacteriia bacterium | reverse complement strand
TACGGCACACCAAGGGAATGGCCGACGGAAATGTTTTCGGCCCCTATCCTTTCACCATCACGATCGCCCCCGGCGTCGCCGGCGCGCCGATGTCCCCGGCCGCTCTGGCGCTGCTCATGCTGGGCCTCGCCGCGGCAGGCATCTTCCGCATGCGCCACGCGCGCCAGGCGTAAGCGTTCCACCAATCACCCGTTACCAAGCGGCGGCGCCGGCAAGCCCGGTTCCGCCGCTTTTTCGTGTCTGCACCCCACTCGAGGGCAAGTCTCGCGAGCGAGGAGTTCGCCGGAGTCACGGTGCTACACTGATTCTGAATGCCTTACAGTCACATCCTGTTGCAGGTCGAAGCCGGCGGCATCGCCCTGCTCACGGTGAACCGGCCGGAGAAGCTGAACGCGCTCTCTGCCGCCGTGATCGCGGAACTGGACGAAGCGTTCACAGCGATCGCGGCCGACCCCGCCATCCGCGCCGTGATTCTGACGGGCGCGGGCGAGAAAGCCTTTGTGGCCGGCGCCGATATCCGCGAACTGGCCGAGATCTCCGCCTACGAAGCGCGCACCACGGCGCTGCGCGGGCAGGCCGTCTTCCGCAAGATCGAAACCTGCGGCAAGCCGGTGGTGGCGGCGGTCAACGGCTTCGCCCTCGGCGGCGGCATGGAACTGGCCATGGCGTGCACGGTGCGCTTTGCCAGCGAGAACGCAAGAATGGGCCAACCCGAGGTCAAACTCGGCTTAACGCCGGGCTATGGCGGCTCGCAGCGCCTGCCCCGGCTGGTAGGGCGCGGCCGGGCCATGGAACTGCTGCTGGCCGGGGACGCGATCCCCGCCGCGGAAGCCTCCCGCATCGGCCTGGTGAACGAGGTAGTGCCGCAGGCGCAGTTGCTGGACCACTGCCGCGCCTGGCTGGCAAAGGTATTGGCCAACGCCCCGCTGGCACTGGCCCTGACCATGGAAGCGGTGGATGTGGGACTCAGTTGCGGGTTCGAGGAAGGGCAGCGCTTCGAAGCGGCGGCCTTTGGCCTGAGCGCGGCAACCGAAGACCGGCGGGAAGGTACGCGCGCGTTTCTGGAGAAGCGGCGCGCGGTGTTTGAAGGAAAGTGAGACATGTCGAAAGTGATTGAAGGCGGATTGTCGGCGGCGGGATTGCGGTTCGCAATCATCGTCAGCCGGTTCAACAGTTTTATTACGGATCGTTTGCTCGGCGGCGCCACGGATGCGCTCTTGCGCGCCGGCGCCAGCGCGGATGCAATCGATGTGATCAAGGTGCCGGGCTCCTGGGAAGTGCCGATCGTGGCCGGGGAAGTGGCGCGGCAGCACCGGTATGACGCCATCATCTGCCTCAGCGCGGTGATTCGCGGCGATACCCCCCACTTCGATTACGTGGCGGGCGAGGCGGCCAAGGGCATCGCACAGGTGGCCTCGGAGACGGGCGTGCCGGTAGCCTTCGGCGTCCTCACCACCAACACGCTGGAACAGGCGATCGACCGCGCCGGCGCCAAGAGCGGCAACAAGGGCTTTGACGCCGCCATGACGGCCATTGAAATGGCCAATCTGTTGCGGACCCTGCGGCAGGCCATTTAGATGGCATCCCGCCGTAGAGCCCGGCAGCGCGCGCTGCAAATTCTCTTCATCTGGGACACGCGCCGGCAGCCCGCCGATGAAGTTCTGGACGCGTATTACGACACCCTCTACTCGGAGGAGAAGCCCGAGCGCGACCCCTTCGTGGCGGATCTGGTGCGCGGCACCGTGGAGCACATCGTCGCGATCGACGAGCGCATCACGCGTCACGCCGAGCACTGGCGCATGGAGCGCATGCCCGCCGTGGACCGTAACATCCTGCGCCTCGCCGTGTATGAGATGACCTATGGCGGCACCCCCGCCCCGGTCACCATCGATGAGGCGCTCGAGTTGGCCCGCAAGTTCAGCGGCGAGGATTCGGTGCAGTTCGTCAACGGCGTGCTGGACGCCGTGCGCCGCGAATCCGCCTAGCGTACGCAGCCGGACGAAGCCGAAACCTGGCGCGGCGCGTCTAAAAGAACAGGTACGTTATACTTCGCTTAGAGGACGGATTCCCGCAATGGACCGAAGGCGCTGGCTGTTTATACTCCCCGTATTCGTACTGGCCTGCTCGATCCTGGGCGGCTTCTACGGACCGCGGATGGACGTGGCGGCGGCCGCAGCCGGCGACGATCTGGACGGCGACGTACAGAGCTTCAGCAAAGTCCTCTCCCTGGTGGAGCAGAACTTCGCCGATCACGTGAGCGCGGATAAGACCGTCTACAAGGGCGCGATTCCCGGCATGCTGCGCACTCTGGACCCGCACTCCAATTTCTTCGACGCCCGGGACTTCGCCCAGATGCGCGACGAGCAGAAGGGCCGCTACTACGGTGTCGGCATGTCGATCGCGCCCCAAACCAACGGCAAGACGGCGGTCAAGGCGCCCTTCCCCGGCTCCCCCGCTTACAAGGTGGGCCTGCGTCCGGGAGACATATTGGTTACGGTGAACGATCACCCGACCGAAGGCAAGACGAGCGCGGAGATCGCCGACCTGCTGCGCGGTCCGCGCGGAACCCCGGTGAAGGTGGTGATCTCGCGCGAGGGCACGCCGGACTTCCTGACCTTCACGGTGGTGCGGGATGAGATCAGCCGCAAGACCGTGCAGGATGCCTTCTGGATCAAGCCGGGCTATGCGTACGTCAAGATTCTGAGCTTCGGCGACAACACCAGCCACGAGTTGGCGGACAACCTGAAGCGCCTCGGCGAAAACAAGATCGAGGGCGGCCTGGTGCTGGACCTGCGCGAAAATCCCGGCGGCCTGTTGAACGAAGGCATCGCCGTGGCGGATCGCTTCCTGCCCAAGGGCGCCGTAATCGTCTCTCACCGCGGACGCGCCGCGCCAGAGAAAGTGTATGTGGCCGAGCACGGCAGCCGCGGGCGCGATTACCCGATCGTGGTGCTGGTGAATCGCGGCTCGGCATCGGCGGCGGAGATTGTTTCGGGCGCGCTGCAGGATCACGATCGCGCGCTGATTCTGGGCGAGACCACGTTCGGCAAGGGCCTGGTGCAGACGGTGTACCCGCTGAGCGGCAACACTGGCCTCGCGCTCACGTGGGCGCATTTTTATACGCCAAGCGGGCGGCTGATTCAGCGCGATTACGCCAACAAGAGTTTCTTCGACTACTACTTCCATCGCGACGAGAACGCGCGCAATCCGGTGGATGTGAAGATGACGGATGGCGGACGCACCGTCTACGGCGGCGGCGGCATCACGCCCGACGAGAAGTACGAGAATCCCAAGCTGGACCGCCTGCAGGCGGAACTCTACCGCAATGGCCTCTTCAATTTCACCCGCGGCTACTTCGGTTCCAAGACCGTGACCCTGCCGGCTGGCTGGATGCCGGACCAGAAGACGCTGGACGAATTGAAGGCCTACCTCAAGAGCCACGGCACCGTCTTCACCGAAGCCGAGTTCACAAAGGATCAGGAGTGGATCCGGCGCAATCTGGCGCGCGAGATGTACACCTCAGCCTTCAACGTGGATGAGAGCGACGCCATGTATTCCCGCACCGATCCGGAAGTGGCCAAGGCCGTGGAACTGATGCCCAAAGCCGCGGCGCTGCTACAGAGCGCGCGGCGCGTGGTGGCGGCGCGGCAGCAGGCACGGCAGCAGTAGATTCCGGCGGCGCGGAATGCTAGCCTGAAGCCGCATGCAGGCAACTTCAGAACGGTTGTTTACGGCATCGTACGACCTGCCCACCACCATTGTCAGCACCGTAGTCTGCGCCACGCCTGTGGCGCTCGCGGCATACATGCACAGCTGGATTGTGGCGGCGGTGGCGCTGTTCGGCATCCTGCTGGCTTACGGATTTTCGCCGCGCGCCTACCTGGTTGCCGGGGAAACGGTGCGCGTGCAGCGCCTGATTGGCGCGGCAGTGATCCCGCTGCGCGCGGTGGGGGATGCGCGGCGCGCCACGCGCGACGATTTCCGCGGCTGCATCAAACTCTTCGGCAGCGGCGGGCTGTTCGGCTACTACGGCCTCTACCGCACTTCCTCGCTGGGCAAATCCACCTGGTATCTCACCAGCCGCTCCAAGGCGGTAGTGCTGCATACCGGCGGCAAGACCAGCCTGTTCAGCCCGGACGATACCGAGGGCTTCCTGGAAGCGTTGCAGGCGGGCATGGACTCCGCCATCGCTACCGGCATGGCTACCGGCATGGCTACCGGTAGTGCCACCGGCAGCGCGCTCTCCGACGGCTCCACGCTGCCGCGCGGCGTACCCCCGGAAGCGCGGGTAGACGAGGAGACCCGCGGCCTGATGGGCCTGCTCGCCGGCGGTCTGATCGGCTTCGCAGTGATCGCGCTGGTGGCCTCGGCGGTGCTCTATGCCCCGGGTCCGCCGCGCTACACGCTCACGCCCAAAAGCCTGACCATCCACGACCGCTTCTACCCCGTCACGTTGCAGATGGAATCCGTGGACGCCGGCAAGATCCGCATCGTCGATGTCTCCTGGGAAAAGGAGTGGCAACCCGTCGCCCGCACCAACGGCTTCGCCAACGGCCACTACCGCGCCGGCTGGTTCCGGCTCGCCAACGGCACGAAAGTGCGGCTCTACCGCGCCACCGGAGCGCAACTCGTGCTGCTGCCCGCCAAGGGCAACGGCACCACGGTGCTACTGGAAGCGGCCGACCCCACCGAGTTCCTGCGCCAGATCCGCGAGGCGTGGACGCGGTAGCCCGATCCGCTGCGCAGTAGGGCAGGCGCTTTCGCCTGCCAACCCTCTCTGCGAGGCGTGGATGTGGCGTCCCACCCCGCACCACCGCAACGTTCGCCGGAACGGCGCGGTTGGCTACCTCACGCCAAAGGACACGCTCGCCGGGCGACAGCGGGAGTTCCACGCCAGGAGCGATCGGCAACTGGAGGAGACGCGCAAACAGCGCCGGGTTCGTCGTCCGGAGGCCGCGGGAAGAGCGAAAATCCATGACAGGCTACTGGCGATCCACCCGGTGATTGAGCGAACGATCTTCCCGTTCCCGCTCCGACGCGAATTGCCGCGCGGCCACCCTTCCGAGGGCGTAGGTGGTAGCCCCAGAGCACAGCCCGCAGACGAAAAAGCCGATCCAAGGACCGATGAACGGAATCATCTGAAGGGGGTTCAAGAGAACAGCCAACCACCCGGACGCGAGGGATGCGACCAGCGTTCCGCCGATTGCCCTGGCGCGCGCTCTGGAAAACGGCAGCTTGTGGGTAGCGGCAAGCTGCGCGAGCATTTTGATCTGCACGCCCGCAAGGACGGCAATATCAAACCAAGGAAGTGGGATCATGCCGGCTACAGCCGCCCAACGCGTGTATCGACGAACGACGGAACGAGCTGACGCACCGGGTTCCTGTGCGGCTTTCCGATCGCCTGGGGGCGGGAGAGTGGCCGCGATCATGTTATCTGATCTCCGTACGTCCCGTCCGGCTCGACGATTCCCGTCCGTCAGAGAGAATTCGCATTGGCTGACTGGTCCCGCGGAGAGGCCGGCATCTGGCGGATTGGATTAGTATAAAACGACTCGAGCCCTGTCAGGCTTCCGGATCACGCACCCGGATCACGCGCCATCCGGAAGTGGGCCGCTTCTCTCCGGTTCAGGCTGAACCAACCCACATGCAAGTGAAAAAGTTCCTGCGGGGGAGGCGCGCAGGATTACAATAAGCCCTTCACCATGTCTGCCATCTCCAAATTCCTGCTCGCCGATAGCCAGATCCCTTCGGCCTGGATCAACGTGCTGCCGTCTCTTCCGGAGCCGATGTCCCCGCCGCTGCACCCTGCGACCAACGCGCCGCTCACTCCCGAAGACCTGCTCCCGATCTTCCCCATGGAACTGATCGAGCAGGAGTTTTCGCCCAAACCGATGATCGATATTCCCGGCGAAGTGATGGACGTGTATCGCATCTGGCGCGCCACCCCGCTCTACCGCGCGCGGCGCCTGGAGAAGGCGCTCGATACCCCGGCGCACATTTATTACAAGTACGAAGGCACCAGCCCGGCGGGCAGCCACAAGCCCAACACGGCGGTGGCGCAGGCGTATTACAACAAGCGCGCGGGCATCAAGCGCCTGGCCACCGAAACCGGAGCCGGCCAGTGGGGCAGCGCCCTCTCCCTCGCCTGCCAGATGTTCGGCCTGGAGTGCACGGTCTATATGGTGCGCATCAGTTACGATCAGAAGCCTTACCGCCGCATGCTGATGCATACCTGGGGCGGCGAGGTCTATCCCAGCCCGAGCGACCACACCAACTCCGGGCGCGCCGTATTGGCCGCCACGCCGGATTCGCCCGGCAGCCTCGGCATCGCCATCAGTGAAGCGGTGGAAGACGCGGCCACGCACGCCGACACCAACTACGCCCTGGGCAGCGTGCTCAACCACGTGATGCTGCACCAGACCGTAATCGGGCAGGAGGCCCGCCTGCAGATGGAGATGGCCGGCGAAGAGCCGGACGTAGTGATCGGCTGCTTCGGCGGCGGCAGCAACTTCGGCGGGATCGCCCTGCCGTATCTGGAAGACCGGCTCAAGGGCAAGGGTCCGCGCCTGCTGGCGGTGGAACCGGCCGCCTGCCCCAGCCTCACCAAAGGCGAGTTCGCCTACGATTTCGGCGACACGGCCAAGCTCACGCCGCTGATCAAGATGTTCACGCTGGGCCACGATTTCGTGCCCCCGGGCATCCACGCCGGCGGCCTGCGCTACCACGGCGCGTCCCCTCTGCTCAGCCACCTGCTGAACCTGGGACACATCGAGGCCAAGGCGTTCCCGCAGTTGCCGTGTTTCCAGGCGGCGGTGCAGTTCGCCCGCACCGAGGGCATTCTGCCCGCGCCGGAATCTTCGCACGCCATCTGCGGCGCGGTCAACGAGGCGATCCTCGCGCGCGAGGAGGGCAAATCCAAGGTCATCCTGTTCTGCCTCAGCGGCCACGGCAATTTCGATCTGGCCTCGTACGACAATTACCTGAGCGGCAAGCTGCAGGATTACGAGTATCCCGGCCCGGAGATGGATTAGGCAGCCGCATAATAGGAAGGACGGCGCAGGAGGCCGGAAAGCGCAATGGCGAATCAATACTTGGCCTTCGATATCGAGACCGCGAAAGACGTTCCGGGGGAGGATTTTAACTGGCGGCCGCACCGTCCGCTAGGGATCTCCTGCGCCGCCACGCTGGCCACCGGCGCCACCGAAGCCCGCCTCTGGCATGGCCGCAGTCAGGATGGAACGCCCTCGCCCCGCATGAGCCGTGAGGATGCCCACGCCATGGTGGAATACCTCGCCGACATGGCCTCGGCGGGCATGAAGATTCTCACCTGGAACGGGCTCGCCTTCGACTTCGACGTTCTGGCCGAGGAATCGGGCGACATCGCCGCCTGCAAGCAGTGCGCGTTGAGTCACGTGGATATGATGTTTCACGTGGTCTGCGCCAAGGGCTACCCGGTGGGTCTGGACAAGGCGGCGCAGGGCATGGGACTGCCCGGCAAGCCCGAAGGCATGAGCGGCGCCTTCGCTCCGAAAATGTGGGCGCAGGGTCAGTTCGACGAGGTGCTCGCCTACGTGGCGCAGGACGTCCGCGCGACCCTGCAAGTGGCGCAAGCGTGCGAACAGCGGCGCAAGCTGGAGTGGGTCACGCGCAAGGGCACGCGCAGTTCCCTGCTGCTGCCCAACGGCTGGCTGCCGGTCCGCGAGGCGCTGCAACTGCCGGAACCCGACACCTCCTGGATGAAGACGCCCATGCCGCGCCGCGATTTCACCGCCTGGATCGCGAACGTTTAGCCCAACTTCTGGTGGGGCAGGCGGTTCCGCCTGCCAACTCCCTAGCCTTTGCACCCGGCACTCCCGAAGTGTTGGCAGGCGAAACCGTCTGCCCCACCTACGCCTGGCTCACCTGTTGTTAATTTCAACAAATAAGGCCCGTAATGCTGAAATTATGCTAAATTACTGGTGATCTTATCCCCGGCTGCCCTCGGGACAGTCGAATTTTACCGCAGGAGGCGCTCTATGACGACCGCCACGACTTCTGGCATTACCGAATCTCTCCGCGCCCTGCCGGGCGACGACGTCCGGCAGATTCTCTGGCGCTTTTCCGACCGTTTCGACTTGCAAATGCTGGTGCAATCCGCCCGCGGAGTAGCGCGGGGACCGGTAGCGCGGCTGGTGGCGGCGGGTGCGCGCAATTCGCACGAGTGGACTCCGGAAAAAGGGGAGTTACTGAAGGCTTACGACGAGAGCGGCATCACCGGCGTCTTCATGGACCCGGCGCAGGGCGGCTTCATCGAAGGGCCCAAGAATATGGCCCTGGCGCTGGTGGCGTTTGAGCTGGCATGGGTAGACGCCGGCGCCGCCACCGGCAGCCTGGCGGGATGCCTGGCGCTCGCCCCCATCCACGAGCGCGGCACGCTCGAACAGCAGGAGTATTACCTGAGCCGCTGCGCCCCGGCGCAGCCCGGCGAGGAGCGCAAGCCCTGGCGCGGCGCCTTCTGCCTCACCGAGCCCATCCCCTACGTGGGAGTCGATACCGGCTTGTTGGGCGGCAAGGTCCGCATCGCGGAGTGGGAAGAGGGCGGTGAACCCATGCTGCAAGTGGAGAAGCGCGGACGCTTCATCACCAACATGGGCTTCGCCAATTTCGTGACCGCGGCGGTGGAATCGGACGACCCGCGCATCAAGGGCACGCTGATGGTGATTCTGGAGCAGACGGACCCCGGCACCTTCGACCGCGGTACGCCCACGCGCAAACTGGTCCATCAGCTTTCTTCCACCAACGACCCGATCTTCAACCTGAAAGTCCCGGCATCGCGCATCATCGGCGGCTACAGCATCAAGGACGGCGTGATTGTGCCGCGCTATAGCCATAGCGAGATCATCGAAGCCGTCTTCCGGCGCACGCGCGTAACGGTGGGCATCATGACGGCGGCGAAACTGCTCTCGGCGGTGGAACCGGTGATCCGCTACGGGCGCGGACGCTTCCGCGGCAGTTCGGCCGGCGGACCGGGCACGCCGCGCTTCGAACTCGGCCTGCAGATGAAGCAGGACGTGGTGCATCGCCTGGTGGACATCTGGGCCAGCGGCGAGGCCATGGCCTCGCTGGGCTTCGAAGCCGCGCGCACCTTCGACGTGCTGGACCCGCTGGAGCGCCAGCGGCAACTGATCTTCGACGAGCGCGGCATCAAGGGCAGCGCCATCATGAAACTGCGCCGCCAGACCACGAAGGACGCGATCGGTTATGTCAACGGCGAGCGCCCCGAACTGGCCGGCGATGTGCTGGTGGAGACGGCGATTCTGGACAGCGTCGCCAACGTGCTCTGCCCCGCCTGCAAGCTCTGGAACACCGGCCACGGTTCGCAGATGATGCGCGAAGCGGTCAGCCTGATGGGCGGCTACGGCATCACCGAGGATTGCCCCGGCTTCCTCGGACACAAGTGGATGGATTCGCAGCTCGAGGCCACCTACGAAGGTCCGGAGAGCGTGCAGCGGCGCCAGTTGAGCATCACCATGACGGACGAGCTGTTCCTGGCGCAGTTCCGCAACTGGGCGCGCGAGATGCGCCTGATTGCGAACGAGCATCCTGAAACCGGCGCCTGCGCGCTCGCCACCGCCATGCAGATGTGGCTGTGGTCGCTGCATCATCTGCAAGCGACCAACGACGCCGATGGCGCGGGCCTCTACAGCAGCGCGCGGCAGGGCGTGACCTTCCCGCTGGCCGATGCGCTCTGCTGGCT
>CAIRBY010000024.1 GCA_903876865.1 uncultured Acidobacteriia bacterium | reverse complement strand
CCTCAGGTGACGCGGTCTGCTGGCCGCTACGCCGCCTGATCGATCGGCGGCAGGTCATCGTACGGCGCGGCGAGATCGGGCTCGGCCGGCCACAGATCCTCCGGTGGCCCGCGGATCGACTCGATGTCCTCTGAATCACGCCACAAGCCGATGTGCCGCAGGATCCGCTCCAGCGCGGCCTTGTCCTGCACCGCTGCCAGCACCACCCGCCGGCCGCCACACGGGCAGGTCAGCAGGTCTTGGCGAAACGCTCTTTTGAATGCCTCCGCCCACGTAAGTCTGGTTGATGTCTCGCGATCATTCTCATCGCGCTGCTCGTCTTTCTTCACGCGGCGACATTTCGGCTTGTCACCCGCCGGCACCACCGCGGCGCGCAGCTTCGAGTTCGGCGCAAACACCCCGCCGTACTTGAGATTCGCTCGCCTGGGCAGAGGCACTTGCGCGGCCATCCGGATGACCAGGTCATCCATCGGCACGATCACGGATTTCGTGCCATCTTTCCACATCGTTTTCAGCGTGATCCGCACATTGTCGTCGTCCACCGCCTCGATGCGCCCCGCCGCGATCGCCGGCCGGCACACATAGCGGACGAGCCGTTCCAGCTGCTCGCGCGCCAGTTCGCCCACGCGCGTGTTCGCATGAAGGCTGTAGCCAGCGAAGTCCGCGCAATTCCGACCATGTGGCACCGGCACCTTGAGCCCGGCGCCGCGCTCCTTGCGCAGCGGCTTGCCCGCCTCCTGCCCCGTGATCTGCCGGCCTTGCACCGCCGCCTTGAGCAGCGCCGCCAGCGCCGGGTCCCGCTCCGGCAGCGTGTCCTGCTCCTTGTCGTGCCACCCGAACTTCTTGAGCTGACGCTCGATGCGCAGCCACGCGTCCCACAGCACCTCCTGCACGACCACTGTCTCCAGCGGCGGGGCTGGGGTGAAGATCGGGTTGGCGGGATCGTTCTCCCAGACGCCATCTGCGTACAAAACGTGAATGTGAACATCGGTTTGAAGCGCGGAGTTGAACCTCTGGATCACCGCGATGGCACCGGTCTTCGGGTCCTTCACGCCGGCCAGCGCGCCTTGGCGGCGGTAGTGCGCATCCACCGCGCGCTGCAACGCGGCGAACACCGCCTTTCGCATCTCCAGGTTCCACGCCAGCATGTAGCGAAGATCGTACGGCAGCGACAAAACCCACTGCCGAATCGGCACTTCTGGGATCACCTCATCGACCAGATGCGCCGCGACTTCCGTCATCCGCCGGCCATCGCACGACGGGCACAAGCCTCTGGTCTTGCAGGAGAACGCCACCACTTCGCTCTTGCGGCACTTCTGGCAGTACACGCGAACCAGGCCCTTTTCGAGCCGCCCGCAGGACAAGTACCGCTCGAAGGCTCGGTCGATGAACGCCGGCAGGCCCTGTCCATCGCCCGCCTCGCGGCACATCGCGCGCACGCCCGGCCAGCGATCGCGCATGATCTGGTACAAAGCCGTGTGTTCCGGCTGGCGGCGGCGATAGCTGATGCGGGCTGGTGCGGTGGTGTCCACACCAGGTGATCGCTCGATCGCGGCAATGTCGGCGCCAGCGGGCGATCTGCTGGGAACTGCGCGCCCCAGCAGCTGCTTCGCATGGGAATGGAGTTGTGGACGACCACACCATCATGGTCAACGGGTCGCCGCGATGCGAAGTGCTGACCTGCGTGCCGGCGACGGCGATCGTGCCCGCGCAGGTGCTGATGGCCCCGCGGATCGGCGCGCCGCTGGCGCTGCCGCTGTTGCTCTCGGCGGCGCGAACGACAAACGGGACACCGGCGACCCAACTTCCACCGTGGACGTTTCGTAGCTGGCTGCGCGTTTTTCTTACGAATCGGGGTCGTGCGGCGTCGGCGGACGGCAGCGTCGTGTCCTACCTTGACCCAGAGCGTGCAAAGCCCACCTCAGCCGCTCAATGCGCGAGTTGGTGCGACAGTCGGACGAAGTTCAGATGAAGTGCGGCCAAGATGAGCACAAATGCAAGCAGGACAAGCTGTTGCACCAGCTTTGCAAGCTCATCACGCGCCAGACGAAGGTGCAAGGAACCCTAGCCAGGCTAGCGTCCTACCTTTATCCTACCCTGCTGTGAATCTCGATTTCCGGAGCCAACACGGGGACTTGAACCCCGGACCTGCTGATTACGAAT
>CAIRBY010000023.1 GCA_903876865.1 uncultured Acidobacteriia bacterium | reverse complement strand
GCCACGGCCCACATCGAATGGGAAGCCGTGGACCGCGCCAGCTCCCTGCGCCGCTGCGAGTATTCGCTGGACGCCAATAGCTGGATCCCCATGGAGTCCATGGACGGCGTGATCGATTCGCCCCGCGAGAGGTTCTCGCTCGATCTCACCGCGCTCACTCCCGGCGAGCACCTCCTGGTGATTCGCGCCGCCGATAGCGCCAACAACACCGGTGTCGCCAAAGTCGTACTGAAGTAAGGGCTGCGCAGTAAGGCCTTGACGTAAGCGCCGCCGCCGCGTATTACTCTGGTCTCATGCCAGTTTCGCGCCGGACGTTCCTCGCTGCCGTGCCCACGGCCCTCGCCGCGCAACCTGCGCTGCTCAATCGCCGCGCCATCGTCACTCGCCACAACCCCACCCAACACGCCATCGATCCGTTCTCGCCGCTCTCCGTCGGCAACGGCGAATTCGCCTTCACGGCCGATCCCACCGGGCTACAGACCTTCCCGCAGCCTTACGAGAAGAAGATGCCCCTCTGCACTCTGGCGCAATGGGGCTGGCACACCGCGCCGAACCACACCGGAAAAACGCCCGCCGATCTGCGCCTCACCGAATATGCAACCTTCGGCCGTAAAGTCGGCTATCCAACTTCCAGTGAGGGCCAGAAGCCGCTCTTCGATTGGCTGCGCGAGAATCCCCACCGCCTCCACCTCGGCCGCATCGGCTTTGCCATCGATCATCCCGAGGAGGTCCGCTTCGTCCAGCAGGTGCTTGACCTGTGGACGGGTACACTCCGCAGTGAATTCTCCTGGCGGGACCAGACCGTCACCGTGGAAACCTGCTGCCATCCCACCATTCATTGCCTCGCGGTGAAGGTGCGCGGACGCATCCCCGTGATCTTCGAATTCCCCTATGGCTCTGGCGCGATGCACGCGGCCGATTGGGCCCATCCCGAAAAGCACCGCACCGCCGCGCTCTCTTCCGCGCCGGACCACCTCGCGCTCAGCCGGCTCCTGGATGCCGATTCTTACAGCGTCAGCATCGCCTGGCCAGGCAGCGCCGCGGAGATGCGCCGTGAATCCGAGCACCGCTACCTGCTGCATCCCGAGGCTGACGAGTTCGCTTTCACGTGCGCCTTCGATTCGCCCGCGAAGGTGCGCAAATCGCCTGCGCCCGCCATCGTCTTTGCCGCCGCGCAGGCGCACTGGGCCGAATTCTGGAGCCACGGAGCCGCCATCGATCTCTCCGCCTCGCCCGAACTCGAGCGCCGCGTAGTGCTCTCTCAATACCTCACCGCGATTCAATGCGCGGGTTCGCTGCCGCCGCAGGAGACCGGGCTCACCTGCAACAGTTGGTTCGGCAAATTTCATCTCGAGATGCACTACTGGCACGCGGCTCACTTCGCCGCATGGGGCCGGCCCGCCATGCTCGAACGCAGCCTCGGCTGGTACAACGCGATCCTGCCCAGCGCGCGCGAAAAGGCCCGCCAGCAAGGTTACGAAGGCGTGCGCTGGCCCAAGATGACCGCCCCGGATGGCCGCGACAGTCCCTCACCGATCGGTCCGATGCTGATCTGGCAGCAGCCTCACCCCATCGTGATGGCGGAGGCGATTTACGCCGCGCACCCCACCCGCGCCACGCTCGCCCGTTATCGCGAGATCGTCTTCGAATCGGCCGCCTTCATGGCCAGCTATGCGCACTACGATGCTCGCTCTGCGCGTTACGTGCTGGGGCCGCCCGTGATCCCGGCGCAGGAAAATCATCCGCCGCGCGAGACCTGGAACCCCACCTTCGAACTCGAATACTGGGACTACGCGCTCGGCGTCGCGCAACAGTGGCGCGAGCGCGCCGGGCTCCCGCGCGAAGCAAAATGGGACGACATCCGCGCTAAACTCTCCCCGCTTCCCGTGAAAGACGGCGTCTAT
>CAIRBY010000022.1 GCA_903876865.1 uncultured Acidobacteriia bacterium | reverse complement strand
GGCCAACAACGGCGTCAACATGCCCTTCGGCCAGGGCGACACGCCCATCAAGGAAATTCTCCTCATGATGAAGAAGGAGAAGTATAAGTTCCAGGCCACCATCGAGATGGAGTACCCCGTGCCCGAAGGCTCCTCTCTCCTCGCCGAAATCGGCAAGTGCGTCACCTACTGCCAGAACATCCTTGCCTGACGAGTCACGCGCCACGTAGGACAGGCCAGTAGAGCCTGCCCTACGGTGCGGCTCCATGGGCGTTGCGGGGCGGTCGGGAAGCGCTGCGGTGCTGCGGCGCGGGCGAAGAGCCGGCAGGCGGAAGCGCCTGCCCTACCTTGGGGCTCCATGGGGCGTTGCGGGGCGGTGGGAGACTTGGGGCGGGGTGGTCGGGAAGCGCAGCGGTGAGTCAGGTGGGGGGCGGGGATGAATGAGATGACACGGCGGCACTTCTTCGGCGTGAACTCGACGGGGGTCGGGTTGGCGGCGCTCTCGACTCTGTTGGGGCGGCGGGCGGAGGCTGCGCGTCCGGGGCTGCCGCACTTTCCACCGACGGCGAAGCGGGTGATTTATCTGTTCCAATCGGGCGGCCCTTCGCAGATGGAGCTGTTCGATTACAAACCGCGGCTGAAGGAGTTCGCGGGGACGGACCTGCCGGAATCGATTCGCGGGGGACAGCGGCTCACGGGAATGTCGGCGACGCAGGCGGCGTTCCCGGTGGTGCCTTCGAAGTTCGCATTCGCGCAGCACGGGAACTCGGGCGCATGGGTGAGCGAACTGCTGCCGCACACGGCGAAGATCGCGGACCGGCTCACGTTTCTGAAGAGCGTGAACACCGAAGAGATCAATCACGATCCGGCGGTGACGATGGCGCAGACTGGTTTCCGGCTGGGCGGGCGGCCGAGCATGGGCGCGTGGGTCTCTTACGGCCTGGGCGCGGAGACGCAGGATCTGCCGGCCTTCTGCGTGATGATCTCCAACTCCGGCGGCGGGCAACCGCTGTATGACCGGCTGTGGGGTGCGGGCTTTCTGCCGAGCCAGTATCAGGGCGTGAAGTTCCGGTCGGACGGCGACCCGGTGTTGTACCTCTCTAATCCGCGCGGCTTCAGCGCGGAGAACCGGCGCCACTTTCTGGATTCGCTGGGCGAGATGAACCGGCTTTCGGCCGGGGAATTCGGCGATCCCGAAACCACGGCGCGGATCGCGCAATACGAGATGGCGTTCCGGATGCAGAGTTCGGTGCCGGAACTGACGGACATTTCCAAGGAGCCGGCGCACACATTTGAACTGTATGGCGAGGATGCGCGCAAGCCGGGCACGTTCGCGGCGAACTGCCTGCTGGCGCGGCGGCTGGCGGAGCGGGGCGTGCGCTTCATTCAGCTGTACCATCGCGACTGGGATCATCACGGCAATCTGCCGGTGGAACTGCCGAAGCGGTGCAAGGAGACGGACCAGGCATCGGCGGGATTGATCCAGGACCTGGCGCAGCGCGGGATGCTCGACGATACGCTGGTGGTGTGGGGCGGGGAATTCGGGCGCACGGTGTATTGCCAGGGGCGGTTGACGCCGACCGATTACGGGCGCGATCATCACGGGCGCTGCTTCACGGTGTGGGTGGCGGGAGGCGGCATCAAGCCGGGCGTGACGGTGGGGGCGACGGACGACTACGGGTACAACATCACGGAGGATCCGATTCACGCGCACGATCTGCAGGCGACGATCCTGCGGTGTTTGGGGATCGACCACCTGCGCCTGACGTACCGCTTTCAGGGGCGCGATTTCCGGCTCACGGATGTGGGCGGGCAAGTGGTGCGGTCGATTCTTGCGTGACGGGGGCGGACTTCACTTCGCCGGCGGCGGGCGGAGTTCGTAGAGCGGTTTGGTGGCGGCGCGCAGATCGAGCAGGGTGGCTTCGCCGGAGCGCACGGTGACGTGTGCCGCCTGTTTGAGCAGGGGGGCATCGGCGCCTGCCAGAGCGGGCACGGGGCCGTTGCCGGCGATGGCGAGCGCGAGGTAATCTCCGGGGCGGACGGCGCGCGCTTCATAGCGACCGGATTCGTCACAGGGCGCCGAACTGGAGAAGCCGGGGCGGCGCAGGGCGGGATCGGCAGGGAGGAGCAGCACGCCGCCGGACGCGCAGTTTTCGGCATTGCCCGTCACGGAGCCTCCATCGGTTTTGTAGAGCACGGTGATGGAGGTGTCGGAGGCGATTTCCACGTCCTGCAGGCGCCGGTCGGCGGCGCCGATGCGGATGGAATCGAGGTAGTAGGGCGGGGCGGGGGGCTGGAGCATGGGGCCGAGTCCGTAAGTGCCGGGGAAGAGAGCTTCCACGAGGAAGTCGCCGTCGGCGTTGGGATTGACCAAGGCGCCGCGCATGCCGGGTTCATCGGTGGTGCGGGTGCGGCCGCTGTGAAGGGTGAGGCTGAAGGGCGTGGGACGAAGGGGCGCGGCCTGGTTGAGCGCCGCAGCTTCGACGACGACTTTGCCTTGCACGTGAAGAGGCGGGACGAGGCGGAGCTTGAGATCCTCCAAATCGCGGCGGGCGACATCGATCCACTCGGTGGCGCGCCGTGTTGCGGCGCCCCGGGTGGTGTTGGCGGTGAGTCGCCACTCGCCTTCGGCGACGGCGGCGAATTCGAAGGTGCCATCGGGGTTGGATTCAGTCGTGGCGAAGACGGGGGAATCGCCGAGCATGATGGTTGCGGCGGGCGCGGGCGCGCCATCGGGACTGAGCACGACGCCGCGCACGGAATGCGCGGGGACGGCTTGTAGAACCACATCCACGCTGGCGATCTCACTGCCGGGCAGCGCCACGATATTGAGGGCGGATTCGGGCGCGGTGGCACCGGGATAGTAAGTGCGGGTCCAGGCGAGGGCGAGGCCGCCGGGTTCTGGCGCGGGCGGCTTGAGACCAGTGGGCGGGAGCACGGAGAGAGCGTAGGCGCCGGGCATGAGTTGCACGTCGAAGTTGCCGCGCGCATCGGTGACGCCACGAAAGGTCAGGGGCATGGAGTGCGCGCTCAACTGCCCACCGCCACCGCCGCCCCACGAGGTCCGCATGTAGACTCGTCCGTTGGCGACCATGCCCGCGCCGGAGAGTTCGATGCGGGCGTTGGCGATGGCGTTGCCGCGGGCATCGAGGACGCGTCCGGCGATTTTGGACCACGGCATGAGGCGGGCCTCGAGTTTGACGGTAGCGCCCTCGGCGACGGGAAAGGTCTTGTAATCGGAGGGGCCGGCGGTGAGCCAATAATCGGGGGACTGATAGCGGATGGCATACCCGGTGGCGCGGAGGTTGTCGAAGCGGAAGGCGCCGCCGCCATCGGTGGAGGTTTCGTAGAAGGGCGTGGTGCCGCGCAGGAGTTCGACTTTGACGCCGTTGATGCCCTTGCCTGTGGCCGCATCGAGCACGGTGCCTTCCACGGACTGTGCGGACGCGGCGGCAGCGAGCAGGGCGAGGAGGCAGAACAGCTTGGGCATGGGGCTAAGGGTAGTATAGGCGCGGCGGGGCGGGGCGGGCGAGTGGGAGTGTCTATGCGCATGCGGCCCGAAAGGCCGCAAAGGGAAGAGGGGGGCAACATCGCCGCCTGTGAAACGGCCACTCCCGAGGAGTTGGCAGGCGGAAGCGCCCAATGCCGCTTGAAAAAACCTCGGCACCGATTTGCGCCGGTCCTGGTGGGGCGGACGCCCTCGTCCGCGCGGGACCCCTGGTCCCGCTGTTCCCTCGAAGAATCAGGTGCCTGCGACGATCGAAAGGCCGACGAGGGCGTCGGCCGCGATTGTCAGACACGATCCAGGGGGACCGCCCCACGAAAGGTCAGGACGCCTGTAAATTGGCTTATTTAAGCGGCATTAGGCGGAAGCGCCTGTCCTACCTTCTGGACTAGCCGATGCCGAGGCGGTGGAGCTTCATGAGGTTGGTGGTGCCGGGGCGGCCGACGGGTTGGCCGGCGACGAAGATGACGAGTTGGCCCTTCTGCAGGTAGCCGCCTTCGATGAGCACCTTGTCCATTTGGGCGAGCATTTCGTCTGTGCTGGAGACATCCGGCGCGAGCAGCGGGGTGACGCCGTAGCTGACGGAAAGCTGGCGGGCGGTGGTGTCGTGCGGGGTGATGGCGTAGACGCCGACGGGGGGGCGGTAGCGCGAGATGAGGCGGGCGCTGGAGCCGCGGGAGGAGAAGACGACGATGGCGGCGGCGCCGGAATCGCGGGCGGCATGGTGGGCGGCATCGGCGAGGATTTCGGCGCTGGCGGGCTCGCCCTTGTGGGGCGGATCGATGAAGCCCTTTTTGCGGATGGAGTCCTCGCTTTCGGCGGCGATGCGGGCCATGAAGCGGACGGCTTCGACGGGGTACTTGCCGACGCTGGTTTCGGCGGAGAGCATGACGGCATCGGTGCCATCGTAGATGGCGTTGGCTACATCGGAGACTTCGGCGCGGGTGGGGGTGGAGTTCTCGATCATCGATTCGAGCATCTGGGTGGCGGTGATGACGAAGCGGCCTTTGCGGCGGGCGCGGCGGATGATGGATTTCTGAATGCGGGGGACGCGTTCGAGCGAGATTTCGACGCCGAGATCGCCGCGGGCGACCATGACGCCATCGGTGACATCGAGGATGGATTCGATGTTGGTGTAGGCTTCGGGCTTTTCGATTTTGGCGACGATGGAGATGGGGCGTCCGCCGAGGCGGTCGCGGAGTTGGCGCACATCATCGGCGGTGCGGACGAAGGAGAGGGCGACGATATCGACTCCGGCGTTGAGGCCGAAGTGGAGGTCGGCGAGATCCTTTTCGGTGAGAGAGGGGATGCTGACTATGACGCCGGGGAGGTTGATGCCTTTGTTATCGCCGATGGGACCGCCGGAGACGACGCGGGTGCGGACGCTGGTGCCATCGCTATCGAGGGCGACGAGTTCGATGGAGCCATCGGCGAGGAGGATGCGGTCGCCGGGCTGGACGTCTTCGGCGAAGCGCGAGTAGCCGGTGGAGGCGCGCTCGGCGGTGCCGATCAACTGTTCGGTGGTGATGGTGAAGATGGAATTGGTGGCGAGGATGGCGGAGCCGTTTTCAAAACGGCCGAGGCGGATCTTGGGGCCTTGCAAATCGAGCAGAATGCCGGCATGGGTGCGGGCCTCGCGGGCGGCGGCGCGGACTGCGTCGATGCGCGCGGCGTGCGCGTCCTGATTGCCGTGGGAAGCGTTGAGGCGGAAGACATCCACGCCCGCGGCAAGCAGTTGGCGGAGGACACCGGGAGCGTCGGTGGCGGGGCCAAGGGTAGCTACGATTTTTGTGTTGGGCATTCGGTACTTCTATTTTGACAGACGGGGAGGGGCTTTCGCCGGATGGGCGACCAACGGGCCTGTTTGTGCCTGTATGGCGGCGAAGTCCGAAAGGGGCGGAGCGGGCGCGGCGGGGATTTTGGCGAGGGCGGTTTCGAGAGCGGCGAGGCGGGCTTCGCGGCCGGGGAATTCGCCGGCGCGCTCGAGGTAGCGGAAGAGGGCTCCGGGATCGAAGCCGGCGCGGGAGAGCAGATCGAGCGCCATGGAATCGGCCTGCAATTCCTGGGCGAGCTCCATGCGGCGGAATCCGGCAGGCACGAGCTCTCCCTGACGAGGCGCATTGCCGCTCCAGCCACCCATGAAGACGAGCGGGATGGAGGCGATGTTGCCGAGTTCGACTTTGGTGAGTTGTTTGGTCTGGTGGCGGGCGGCGATGCGGGCGATGGCGGTAGAGAGCATGCCTGCGAGTTCGGATTCGCTCTGCGCGGCGAGGATGAGTTGGGCGGGCACGAAGACGAAGCCGCCGGGGAAGTTGGGGGCGGCGTGGAGCAGGGTGCCGTCATCATCGACGAGTTGGAACTGGTAGTGGAAGGGCGGGTCGGGCAGGAGGGCGGCGAGGCGCTGTCCGAGATGGTCGAGATAGGCGCTGACGGGGGCGTTTTCGATGACGGGGATGGTGCGGCGGTATTCGGCGACGAGTTGGGCGCCGAGGGCCTGTTCCTTTTCGAGGCTGTAGAAGTTGACGCCGCGGGCGGGGCTTTCTGTGGGGTCCTGCGCGAAGAGCGGGGCAGCGAAGAGAAGCACGGTGGCCAGGGTCCGCATATTTGCATCATACGCCGGGGCGGGGATGACGCGCGGTCCGATCAGCGGGGACGCGGAAGAGAGGAACGTGCGGGTCTCGAGGCGCCCTACTGGTTTTCGGCCTTCCAGCGCATGGCGGCGTGGATGCGGGTGCGTCCGCTGGGGTGATCGAAGAAGATGATTTCCTCCCAGGGTCCGGGTTCGAGCTTGCGGTATTCACCGAGCATGAGGGCGGCTTCGGCGAAGCCATCGGGCTGGCGGGAGGTATTGAGGCCGAAGATATCGGCTTCGTATTCCTGGGTGCGCACGAGCGTGTTCTGCAGGGGCGTGGCGAAGAAGCCGAGGATCGAGAGGGCGAGAATAGCGAGCGGCAGCGTGGCGGTATCGGTGACACCGCGGAGGCTCCAGCGCTGGCCCCAGCGGGCGAGCGCTGCATCCAGCATGGCGCGCAGTCCCGCGAAATAGGCAACGAAGAGGATAGTGAGGAAGGATATCATTTTGTAGACGTGGTTGAGTACATAATGGCCCATTTCGTGGCCCATCACGGCCTGAATGGCCTGCGGCGAGGAGCGGCGCAGCAGGTTGTCATTGAGGGTGATGCGTTCGGTGCCGAGGAAGCCGGAGACGTTGGCGCTGACGCGGTTGCTCTGGCGCGAGGCATCGACCTGATAGACCTGGGTGGCGGGGATGCCGTTCTGGCGGGCGAGGCGGAGGATGGGGTCGCGCACGGAGGCATCTTCGAGCAGGGTGTACTTGTTGAACATGGGCGCGAGGTAGACGGGGGCGATGAGCGCGCCGATCATGACGAAGAGGATAGCGGCGGCCGCGCCGACGTAGGGCCAGGCGCGGGGCAGGTGGCGCACGATGGCGACGAGGCCCATGATGGCGAGTCCGCCGAGCACGATGGTGATGGCGAGGCCTTTGCCCTGATCCACGAACCACGCGGCGAAGGTCTGGTTCATGAGGCCGTACTGGCGTTCGCGGAGGAAGCCTTGGTAGATCGCCCAGGGCAAGCCGAGCAGTCCGGAGACGACGGAGAACTGCGCCCAATAAAGGAACGTGGCGAGCGCCTTGCGCTGCGTGATGCGTTCGGCGAAATCGCGCATGCGGGCGGAGAGGCGGGTGGCAAGGATGAGGAGGAGGACTGCGCCGCCGTAGAGCAGGTCCCACAACTGGAGCCAGTAGCCGCCTTCGAAGTAGCTATCGGAGCGGGCCTTCTGCTCGGGCTTGAAGGTGTCGAGATAGGCGCGGGTGGCGCGGTCCACGTTGAAGGAGGGGCTGGCTTCGGCGCCCGGGGGAATCTGGAGCATGTGGGGCTGCGCGTTGAGGCAGACCGCGAGCGCGAGAGCTGCGAAGAGGAGGCGGATCGAGAGAGTCATTGCCGTTTCACTCCATGATATAGGCGCGTACGGGGAAGGTGGCTCCGCCGCGCCAGGCGATGGGGACGGCGTGCAGATGGCCGCCGCGAACGTTGTGCAGATTGGTGAGGTGCTCGCACACCGGGACGCCCGCGCCGAGCAGGGCGGTGTGCGCGGGGCGGCGCAGGTCCGCCATGTCATCGATGTTGACGGAGTCGATGCCGGCGAAGACGGCGCCCGCATCAAGGAGCGCGGCGCAGCAACTGGCGGTGAGGTGCGGATTGGCGTCGAAGTATTCGGGCGTGCGCCAGCGTTCGCTCCATCCGGTGTAGAAGAGGACTGCCTTGCCGGAGAGGGCGCGTCCACGAAGCACGTTGTGGGTGATGGCGCGCGCGTCGCGGCGCACGTCGATCAGTTCGACGGGGAGGTGGGCGAGGCGTTCGAGGGGGAGTTGGGAGAGATCGGCGGCGCCGCGAAAGCGATGGAGGGGCGAATCGACATAGGTGCCGGTGTTGCCGCAGAGGTGGAGGCTGGCAATGAAGAACTCGGTGTCTTCGGCGTAGCGTTCGCGCGAGGCGTCGTAATCGAGGAGGACTTCAGCGCGCGGAGCGGGGAGGCCGGGGTAGGTCTGCATCCCGGGCTCGATCGCGTGGCTGACTTCGATGAAGGGCATGGGGGAAGAAACACAAAAAGCAAAAACAACAGCTTAGGCAAGCGGGACAGGCCAGGAGGCCTGTCCTACCTTACTTCTAGTTCGGTGAGCCAGTCGGGGCGCTTGAGGACCTCGCGGGGCTTGCTGCCATCGGGGGGGCCGATGATGCCGTCGCGCTGCATCATATCGAGGATGCGGGCGGCGCGTCCGTAGCCGAGGCGGAGATGGCGCTGCAGGGTGGAGGTGGATGCCTTGCCCATTTGCAGGACGAGGCGGATGGCCTCTTCGTATTGCGGGTCCTGATCTTCGCTGCTGGGTTCGGAATCGGCGGCGAGATCGCCTTCATCGGGCGGCGCAATCAGGAAGCTCTGGTCGTATTCGGGCTTGGCCTGGTCCTTCCAGAAATCGACTACGCCCTGAATTTCGGTTTCGGTGACGAAGGCGCCGTGCACGCGGGTGAGGCGGGCGGAGCCGGGCGGCAGGAAGAGCATATCGCCCTTGCCGAGCAGGTGTTCGGAGCCCATCACATCGAGGATGGTGCGGGAATCCACGCGGGTGGCGACGCGGAAGCTGATGCGCGCGGGGAAGTTGGCTTTGATGAGGCCGGTGATGACATCCACGCTGGGGCGCTGGGTGGCGAGCACGAGGTGCATGCCGACGGCGCGCGCCATCTGGGCGAGGCGGGTGACGCTCTCTTCCACGTTGCGACCTTCGAGCATCATGAGGTCCGCCAACTCATCGATGAGGATGAGGATGTAGGGCAGGGGGCGGACTACTTCTTCCTCGGGGGTCTCATCCTCGACGAAGAGTTCGCGCGGTTTTTCCTGCAGTTTGCGGATCTTCTTGTTGAACTGGTCGATGTTGCGGACGCCGTATTCGGCGAGCAGGCGGAGGCGCCGCTCCATTTCGAGGACGGCGTTGCGGAGGGCGTTGGTGGCCTTCTTGGGATCCGTGATGACGGGCGTGAGCAGGTGCGGGATGCCTTCGTACATCCCGAGTTCCACGCGCTTGGGATCCACCATGATGAGGCGGACCTCATCGGGTGTGGCCTTGTAGAGAATGGCCATGATCATGGAGTTGATCATGACGCTCTTGCCGGAGCCGGTGGAGCCGGCGATGAGCAAGTGGGGCATGGTTTCCAGCGCGGCCACGCGGATTCGGCCGTTGATATCCTTGCCGAGCGGAATGGTGAGGTACGAGTGCGACGAGAGGAACTCGTCGGATTCCAGCAACTGGCGCAGGGCGATGATTTCGCGCTTCACATTCGGCACTTCGATGCCGACGGTGGGCTTGCCGGGAATGCGTTCGATAAGGATCGATTCGGCCTGCAGGCCAAGGCAGAGATCCTCGCGCAGGTTGGTGATCTTGGAATACTTCATGCCCGCTTCGGGCTTGAATTCGAAGGTGGTGACCACGGGGCCGGGATTGATCTGGACCACATTGCCGAAGACGTTGAACTCTTCGAACTTGGCTTTGATGCGGGCGGCGGTATCCTTCAATTCCTGCTCGTCGAAGGGATTGCGGGGCGGCGGCTCGTTGAGCAGATGCGTGCCCGGCAGGCGGAAGACGGGGTCGATGTGGAGGGGCGCGGGCCGTCCCAGATCTTTGGGCGGGGCGAGCGGGAAGGGGTCGGCAATGGGGGCCAACTCTTCCACCTGGCAGATGGGAATTTCTTCGATGGCGACGGAGGCTTCGTGGCGCGGGCCGGGTTCATCGACGCTTGAGTATTCGGCCGGCTCGTCGGCCGTTTCCCATGGCGGGCGGCCGGTGACATCGGAGTGGAGCGGGGTAACGGCGGGTGCAAGCGAGAAGGTCTTTTCTCGCGCAAGTTCCCGCGCGGTTTCCTTCGCGGATTCCTTCTCCTTGCGGGGCTGGCGGCGTTTGGCGGCGCGCTCCTTGGCTTTGGCGATGGACTCCTGCTGCACTCGATAGCGCCAGGCGCGCCAGGCTTCGGCGCGGGCGGCGAAGAAGGCGGCGGGAACGGCGAACCAGTTGGAGAGCGTGGAGAGTGTGAAGGCGGAGACCAGATAGACGGACAGCACAATCACGGTGAGGGTGACGAGCAGGGCTCCGGTTACATTGAGCGAATCGACCAGATAGTTGGCGAGCACCAGACCGAGCGTGCCGCCGATGCGGATTGCGCCGTTGAAGAGGTGCACGGGGGCAAAGGAGAATCCGGCGGCGAGCGCGAGCGTGAGCAACAGTGAGCCAGCGGTCTTGATGCCGACGGCCTCTAACTCCTCGGAGCGGATCCATTTCCACGAGAGCAGAAAGGCCAGCAGCGGGAAGAGAAAGGCCGCCGCGCCGAAGGTCTGCAGGCAGAAATCGGAGAGGTACGCACCGGGGTACCCGACGAGGTTGAGAGGGCGCGAAGACGAGGCTGTATCGAGCGACGGGTCTTGGGTATGGTACGACACCAGACTCAACAAGAGCACCAGTCCCAGCGAAAGCAGCAGGAACCCGACGCCCTCATTCAGCCTTTTGTGCTGAGTAGGGGATAGTAGCTTCATCACGCTGGCCGGCGGATGAATGCCAGAGCAAGCACTATTATGCCAAAAACGATGCGGTAATACACGAAGGGACGCAAGCCGCTGCGACGCAAATAATGCAGAAACCAGCTGATGACGATGCAGCCGGTGATGGCGCTGATAGCGACGCCGAGCAGGAAATCCGTAGAGAGCACGCCGTGCAGACCGCCCTTCTTATACATGCCGTGGAGCGCGGAGCCGGCGGCGGCGGCGATGGCGGGGGTGGAGAGCAGGAAGGAGAAGCGCGCGGCGGATTCGCGGGTCATGTTGCGGAAGAGTCCAGCGGTGATGGTGATGCCGCTACGTGAGCAGCCGGGGACGATGGCGAGGGCTTGGGCGATGCCGACGGTGATGGCGTCGGGCATGCCGAGGGAAGAGAGATCGCGCTGGCGGCGTCCGGCATTTTCGGCCACATACATGAGCACGCCGACGACGATCAGCATGCCGCCGATCACGAAGGGATTGCGCCAGGTCTCCTCCGCCTGATGTTTGAAGAGCACACCGGCGATACCGATCGGGATGCTGGCGACCGCGAGCAGCCAGAGCAGCATGCGGTTGTGTGAGAGTTCTTCATCGCCGCCCACTCTGAGGCCGAAGCCCTGCGCGATGAGCTGGAACCAATCGCGGGCGAAGTACAGGAGTACGGCAAGCAGCGTGCCGAGGTGGAGGGCGATATCGAAATCGAGCCCTTCCAACTGCCAGCCGAAGAGCCAGGAGGTCAGGTAGAGGTGCGCGGTGCTGGAGATCGGGAGGAACTCGGTGAGTCCCTGAACCAGCGCCAGAATGATGACCTGCAGAATAGGCATAAAGCTCAGGGTCCGTGAATTGCGGTGGCGGTGTCAAGCGCGGGGCGGGGGGAAAGAGAACGCAGGCGGGTCCAGGGTTTGCGGCGGCGGCGGCCACGGGGGTGCGCTTTGCCTCGCTGCCGACCCCTGCTAAAATGGTTCTTCCCATGCAAATTGATAAGGTCTACGAGCCCCAGCGCTTCGAACCGCATTGGGCGCAGTGGTGGATCGACTCCAACATCTTCCGCGCCAACCCGGAGAACCCCGGCCGGGTCTTCTCGCTGGTCATCCCGCCGCCGAATGTCACGGGCGTGCTCCACATCGGTCACATGCTGGAGCACACCGAAATCGATGTGACGGTGCGCTGGCACCGGATGCTGGGCGACAACACGCTGTGGCTTCCCGGCACCGATCATGCGGGCATTGCGACGCAGATGGTGGTTTCTCGCCAGTTGAAAGAGGAAGGGATCAACTACCGCGATCTCGGCCGCGAGGAGTTTGAGAAGCGGGTGTGGGCATGGAAGGCCCAATCCGGGGATACGATCAAGCGGCAGATGATCCGCCTGGGCGCCTCTTGCGATTGGAGCCGCGAGCGCTTCACGCTGGACCCGGGCCTGAGCCGCGCGGTGCGCGAAGTGTTCGTTTCGCTCTACGAAAAGGGACTGCTGTACCGGGGCGAGTACATGGTCAACTGGTGCCCTGTCTGCCACACCGCGCTGAGCGATCTGGAAGTGGCGCACGTGGAGACGGCCGGGCACCTGTGGCACATCCGCTACCCCGTCAACGGGATGCCGGGCCGATTCCTGACCGTGGCCACGACGCGTCCGGAGACGATGCTCGGTGACACCGCGGTTGCCATCAATGCGAAGGACGCGCGCTATCTGGATCTGCACGGCAAGACGGTGCAGTTGCCACTGATGGATCGCGAGATCCCGATCATCCTCGACGATCTGGCCGACCCGACGTTCGGGACCGGCGTGGTCAAAGTCACGCCCGCGCACGACCTCAACGATTTCGAGGCGGGCAAGCGCCACAACCTGCCCAAAATCCAGGTGATCAACGAGCACGCCAAAATGACCGAGGCGGCCGGACCCTACGCCGGGCTGGACCGCTTCGAGGCCCGCAAGCGCATCGTGGCCGATCTCGAAGCGACCGGAGCGCTGGTCAAGATTGAGGACTACAAACTCAACCTCGGCAAATGCGATCGCTCGAAGACGGTGGTAGAGCCGCTCATTTCCACGCAGTGGTTCGTGAAGACCAAGCCGCTCGCCGAGAAGGCCATCGCGGTGGTGGAGAGCGGCGAAATTGGCTTCGTTCCCGCGAATTGGACCAAGACCTATTACGAGTGGATGTACAACATCCGCGATTGGTGCGTTTCGCGCCAGTTGTGGTGGGGCCATCGCATCCCCGCCTGGCACTGCGGCGAGTGCAAAGAGATTATTGTGGCGCGCGAAGAGCCCACGACGTGCCCGCGCTGCAACTCCAGCGACCTGAAGCAGGAGACCGACGTTCTGGATACCTGGTTCTCCAGCGGACTCTGGCCCTTCTCCACACTGGGCTGGCCAGACCAGACGGCCGATCTGGCAAAATACTACCCGACCACGCTGCTCATCACCGGGTTCGACATTCTCTTCTTCTGGGTCGCGCGCATGGTGATGGCGGGCTGCGAATTCATGGGCGAAGTGCCGTTCAAGACCGTGTACATCCACGGCCTGGTGCGGGATGCGGACAAGCAGAAGATGTCCAAGACCAAGGGCAACGTGATCGATCCGCTGGTGGTCACGGAAAAGTACGGCACCGACGCCGTGCGCATGGCGCTGCTGCAGGGCGCGGCGCCGGGCACCGATATCGTGCTGACCGAAGAGCGCATGGAAAGCTCGCGCGCGTTCGCCAACAAGATCTGGAACGCGGCCCGCTTCCTCTTCATGAATGTAGAGGGTGTAGGGGCTGGTGAAGGTGCGCCTGCCGAACCGACGATTGAAGACCGCTGGATCGTTTCTCGCCTCAACGCGACGGCGGAGACGGCGAACCGCGCGATCGAGCAGTACCGCTACCACGAGGTCGCGCAGGAACTCTGGAAGTTCTTCTGGCACGAGTTCTGCGATTGGTATCTGGAAATGAAGAAGGTGAGCGGCACCGGCTGGGCCAATGCCGTCGCCGCATTTGAGACCGCGCTGCGCCTGCTGCATCCGGCGATGCCGTTCCTCACCGAAGAGCTGTGGCAGCGGCTTGAGCGTAAGGAGGGCGACCCGATTTCGATTGCCGTCGCTCCGTACCCGCAATTCGACGCGGCCAAGGCCGATCCGGAAGCGGAAAAAGAAGTGGCGGTGATTCAACAGATCGTCACCAAGATCCGCACGATGCGCGCCAATGCAACGGCCGCGAATCCCAATGCCAAGGTGAGTGGGAAGTATCAGCTCACTGGTTCCATCCACCTTGCCGAGCGCGTGGCCGCGCCCGCTCTGGCGCATCAGCAGTTCATCTCGAAGCTTGCCAATGTGGTGCTTGAGTTCAAGGTGGGCCATGGTGTCGCCGGCCCGTCTTCGTTAGAGAACGGCATCCTGATG
>CAIRBY010000021.1 GCA_903876865.1 uncultured Acidobacteriia bacterium | reverse complement strand
CGGCGATGAGGTGCCCGGTGGGACAGACGATCGTTTTTTGTCGTCTGTCTGCTTGCTGCCGCGGCTCGGTGGCGGCGAAGAAGAACAAATTAGCCGACAGGCCACAGACAACGATGGCCTGTCCCACTGGCGAGGTGCGGCGATGAGGTGCCCGGTGGGACAGATGATCGTTTTTTGTCGTCTGTCTGCTTGCTGCCGCGGCTCGGTGGCGGCGAAGAAGAACAAATTAGCCGACAGGCCACAGACAACGATGGCCTGTCCCACTGACGAGGTGAAACGATGAGCTTCACGCATCCGTGGGTATTGCTGGCGCTGCTGTTGCCGCTCGGTTGGGGCGCGTGGGAGTGGCGGGACACGGCGCGGCATCTGGCGCTGGCGTTGAAGACCGCGGTCTTCGTCTGCATCGTGCTGGCGTTGAGCGGTCCGCGCATCGTGGTGTTTGAAACCAAGGTCGCCGTCGCGGTGCTGGCCGATACCTCAGCCAGCGTCTCGCCGGAGGATCTGGCGCGCGAATCTTCCATCGCGGCCCAAGTGGAAAAAGCGCGCGGGCGTCACTGGACGCGCATCATCCCCTTCGCCCGCACCACCCGCACCGCGTCGCTTTCCGAGCACGGCAAAGACGGCTGGCGGTTGGGCTATACGGCCGGCGCGGCGGGGCGCGGCACGGACTTGGAGAACGCGATCCGCGATGGCGCGGCTTCGCTCCCGGCGGGCATGGTGCCGCGCCTGCTGCTGGTCTCCGATGGCAATGAGAATCTGGGCAGCGTGGCGCGCGCCATCTGGCAGGCGCAGACCCTCGGCGTGCCCATCGATACGGTGGCGCTGGCCGGGCGTCCCAAACCGGGACTGCGCCTGGAGAGCGTGACCATCCCCGGACAGGTCTTCAGCGGCGAGCGCTTCCAGATCGATGTGGCGGTGGAGTCTCCCCGCTCCGTCTCGGCGAAGGTCGAATTGACGGCCGAAGGCAAAGCCATCGGCGGCAGCAGCGTGGAGTTGGGCACGGGCCTGAACCACCTGCGCCTGCAGGCGAGCGTGAACGCCGTGGGCGCAATCGCGATGGCCGGCAAAATCGCGGCCGAGGGCCTGGGCGAGGCGCGCTTTGAGAACTCCGTGACCCTGCGCAGTCCGCGTGTGCTGCTGGTGAGTCACGATCCGGCGGCGAGCGAGGAGCACATTCTGCGCGCGCTGACCGCCAACCGTTTCGAAGTGCAGCAGGCGCCCGGCGGACTGCCGGCGAAGGTGGACGAGTTCCAGTTGGTGGTGATCAACAACTGGGATATGGAAGCGATTCCGCTCAGCGCCAAGACCATGCTCGAAGAGTACGTGAAGAAGGGCGGCGGCCTGGTCTGGATCGCCGGCGAGCACAACGTCTACGTGGACAAGAAGGGCAAGCCCGAGGACGCGCTGGAGCGTTCGCTGCCCGCTAAACTGGCCCCACCGCGCTCGCCCGAAGGCACCGCCGTGGTGCTGATCATCGATAAGTCGTCTTCCATGGAAGGCCGCAAAATCGAACTCGCGCGGCTCGCCGCCATCGGCGTGGTGGAGAATCTGCGGCCCATCGATTCGGTGGGCGTGCTCATCTTCGACAACTCCTTCCAATGGGCCGTGCCCATCCGCAAGGCCGAGGACCGCGCCACCATCAAGAAGCTCATCAGCGGCATCACGCCGGATGGCGGCACGCAGATCGCGCCCGCGCTCACCGAGGCCTATCAGCGCATTCTGCCGCAGACGGCGATGTACAAGCACATCGTGCTGCTCACCGACGGTATCTCCGAGGAAGGCGACAGCATGACGCTCACTAAGGAGGCGCTCACCAACCATGTGACCATCTCCACCGTGGGCCTGGGGCAGGATGTGAATCGCGCGTTTCTGGATAAAGTGGCGACCAACGCGAGCGGCAAATCGTACTTCCTGAACGACCCCGCCGGGCTGGAACAGATCCTGCTGCGCGACGTGGAAGAGCACACCGGCCTGACCGCGGTGGAGAAGACCATCACCCCGCGCGTGGTCAAGCAGGCCGAGATTCTGGAAGGCGTGGGGATGGACAAGGTTCCGGAGCTGAAGGGCTATGTGCGCTTCATCGCGCGCCCCACTTCGGATACGATCCTCGCCGCCGATAAAGAGGATCCGCTGCTGGTGCGCTGGCAGTACGGGTTGGGACGCACGGCGGTATTCACCAGCGATGCGAAGAATCGCTGGGCGGCCGCGTGGGTTTCCTGGCCGGGCTTCGATAAGCTGTGGGCCAACATCTTCCACGACCTTTTGCCGCACGCTCCGCAGAGCGAGACCACGGCCGATTTCGACCGCGCCGGCAACGAACTGGTGGTGGATTACCGCCTCTCGCGCAACGTGGAAGAGCCCGCCAAAATCCCCGACATTTTCGTCTTCGGGGCGGGCGGATTGCAGGCTCCGCTGAAGGTGGGCAAGGTCGCGGCGGGCCATTATCGCGGGCGCCTGGAGATCGGGCAGAGCCAGGGCCTCTTCCGGGTGCGTCCGCTGGAAGATTCCAGGGCCTTCCCCGAGGTCGGCTTCTACCGGCAGGAGGATGAGATGCAGGAGTACGGCAACAACGAGGGCCTGCTCCGGCAGATTGCCGCGTCCACCGGCGGGCGGTTCGGCGTGCGTCCGGGCGATGTCTACGATGCGGCGGGGCGGAATATCCCGGCCAGCATGGAGTTATGGCCCGGCCTGCTCGGCTTGGCGCTGGCGCTGAACCTGCTGGAACTGGTGCTGCGCAAGTGGAAGGGCCTGCTGGAGGCGCTGCACCTGGCGCCGGTGGACGCCGAAGCGTAAAGTTCCGCGCGCGTTCCGCCGATAGTTTCCGCATGGCAGGGTATGCGGAAGAGCGATTGAGCGGACGCCAGCGGGGGCGCTTGCGGCGTGCGCGGGAGAGGGGCTACCTGGATGCGCGGTGCCGCGAGAATACGGCGCTGGTGCGGGCCTACGGCCTGTGGTGCTGGCGCCTCAAGATCCCCCTGGTATTTGTAGAGAAGCGGTCGCGGTATTCGCGATTCGCGCGCGTCCGGCTGGAGATGTTCACGGCCGGGATGCGCCTGGCGCCGGCCGGGCAGACCGCGATGAAGGCGATCTGCGCGCCCGCCAATACGGCGGAGTGGACCCGCGTCTCGGCGGACGAGGCCAGTTGGGACCACGTGGCTCTGGCCAGTGCGGCGGATCTGGCGCGCACGGTCCTGCGCGCGGCCCTGCGGCACGGACACACGGAAATCCCCGTGGCCCGGCGGCCTGTGAAGCTGCTGCGCATAGAGGCGCCGCGCTCCGCGGTAGGGTAGGCGGAAAGGCCTGCTTACTCTTCGACGGCGAGTTCCACCCAGCCGGGAAGCGTGGCGGGGCGGTTGCCCAGGAACACGATGCGGCGTGTCTTGGGGAACGGCAGGTTCGTCGAAAGGGCACGATTGTAGATGCCGAACTGCTGCAAAATGTTGCGGTAGTCGCTGTTGGTGGTGTCGAGCCAGGCGCTCTTGGCGAGCAGGCCGCCGCCCCAGCCCATGGAGAGCAGGCAGGTGCCATTGGCGCGCGCTTGG
>CAIRBY010000020.1 GCA_903876865.1 uncultured Acidobacteriia bacterium | reverse complement strand
CTGCGCGCTCGCCACCGCCATGCAGATGTGGCTGTGGTCGCTGCATCATCTGCAAGCGACCAACGACGCCGATGGCGCGGGCCTCTACAGCAGCGCGCGGCAGGGCGTGACCTTCCCGCTGGCCGATGCGCTCTGCTGGCTATTGGCCTCGCGCAGCCAGATTCTGGACGTGATGGTGCTGGCGAAGGAAGGGCCGGCGAATCCGACCGTCGCCGAGGGTCTTACCGGGCTGCTGACCTTCCTCACCGACCTGTGCAACGTACAGGTGGCGCATGCCGCCGGTGAAGTGGGCCGCGTCTGCGCGGAACTGGTGTTCGGGTACAACCGCCACCCCTCGTGGGATACGGAAGGCTGCGCGACCTGCTACCAGGCCGACGATCTGGATGCGCTGGAAGCGGTCATCCCCGGTATCGGCAGCATGGCGCGCGGCTGCGCCGATGTGGTGGAGGGAGACGGCTCTCACCCGACCAAGGCCGGACCGTGCGCCCGCTATGACGGGCTGGATCAATTCACGCGCCTGCGCGTACGCCTGGACGGCTGCCTGACGGGCTCGCGCCTGGCCAAGGACCGCGCCGCCGACGCGCTGACCAAAGTCATGATTCCCGAGGCGCTTGATTATCCCGTATGAGTGACTATCCCGTATGAGTGACTATCCCGTATGAGTGATTATCCCTTATGAGTGACTATCCCGTATGAGTGAACGGATTTCGATGGAAGTCGATCTCGTCTGTGTGGGCTTCGGCCCGGCCACGGCGGGACTGCTGACGACACTGGCGAAGATGCCAGACCTGCCCCTGCAAGTGCTCTGCTACGAGCGCGCGGACGATATCGGCTTCGGCGTTTCGGGGGTGGTGACACGCGCCCGCGGCATCCGCGCCTCGCTGCCGGATCTGGATTTCACGCAGATCCCGATGGCGACTCCGGTCACGCACGAGAAGGTGGTTTACCTGGGGCCGAAGCACGCGTTTGAGCTGCCCTACATTCCGCCCTTCCTGCGCAAGGACGATGGCGTGGTGATGTCCATCGGCCAGTTTCTGCAGCACGTGGGCGGGGAACTGATGGCGGGCGGCGCGGTGCAGATCTGGCCGGGCACGCCGGTGGAGAGCGCGATTGTGGAAGACGGCGCGGTGCGCGGGGTGCGGCTCACCGGGCAGGAAATCGACGTATTGGCGAAGCTCACGGTAGTGGGCGATGGGCCGGTGGGCGCAGTGGGCCGGCAGTTGAGCGCGCTCGCGAACGGCGGGCAATGCGAGGCGCCGAACGAGTGGGCGGTCGGCATGAAGATGGTGGTGGAACTCCACGAGCATTGCGAACTCACGCCCGGCACCGTCATTCACACGTTCGGCTATCCGGAGCCGGAGATCTTCGGCTTCCTCTACGTGCATCCCGGCCATGTGGCGAGCGTGGGAATCTTCGTGCCTTCGTGGATGCAGGACCCGGCGCACAGCCCCTACCGCTACCTGCAATATTTCATGCTGCATCCGTATCTGTGGCAGCATCTGGAAGGCGGCAAGCTGCGTTCGTGGGGCGCGAAGACGCTGAACGAAAGCGGGCGGCGCGCCGAACCGGCGCTCACGGGCGAGGGCTGGGCGCGCATCGGCGAAGGCTCCGGCTCGACGAATGTGCTGAGCGGTTCCGGCGTGGATGAGGCGTGGACCACCGGCGTGCAACTCGGCGAAGGCATCCTCGAGTTGCTGAAGGCCGGCAAGCCGTTGACGAAGGCAAACCTCGATGCCACCTATGTGGCGCGCCGCCGCGCCAGTTGGGTGGAGCGCGAGGCGAAGATCGCGGAACACGCGCGCGACGGCTTCCCGCACGGCATGATCCCGGGCCTGCTCGGCATGGCGCTGGCGGGCTTCACGGGCGGG
>CAIRBY010000019.1 GCA_903876865.1 uncultured Acidobacteriia bacterium | reverse complement strand
GTTTCTCCCGACGAGACGGCGTTCGTGCGTCGCGAACTGAGGAAGGAACTGCTGCGACACGGCTTCACCGCGGTGCGGATTATCCCGTTCGATTGGCTGCACCCTTCCACCCCGCCGGCCGGTATTCCCACCGTCCGGCGGATTGGTTCGATTCTGGAACGGAGCCCGATCTTACGGGAGTTTTCCGGATCGCTGGCGATCCGGGCCATGCGTCCGTTCACCTCTTGAGCCGGGCGGAAACGCTACTGCGCCAGCACCGTTACTGAGCCAACACCACGCGTCCCGGCGTGGGCGCGGGTGGGGGTTCGATTGGCCGTGCCCGCGCGATGATGGCCAGGGCTGCGAGGTAGAAGACGCCACCGATGATCACGGTCTGCACCAGACCGAGATAGATGGCGCAGATGAGGGCTCCCACGGAGCCGAGTACGCTGGATGCCGCATTGAGCGACCATGCCCATCGGACGCTCGGGGCGTGCCACTCTTCCAGGCGCTTGAGGCCCGTGGGGAAGGGCATTCCCATGACAAAGCCGAGGGGCGCGATGAGGGCTACCGTCATCGCCATCTTCAGCGGCAGCGGCAACCAGACCAGGGCGGAGAGCAGGCCGGAAAGGACGACGGCGAGCAGCGCGGTGAGCAGCGCGATCAGCCCTAGTGCTTTGATGAGGCGGCCTTCGTTGCGGCCGAGCAGGCGGGTGCTGAGGAAACTGCCGAGGCCGCTCGAAACCAGCATGGAAAAAATCACGACCGTAAGGGCGTATGTGGGGTGGCCGAGGAAGAGCACGAACTTCTGAATCAGCCCCACCTCGATCAGGATGTACCCGGCCCCGATGAACAGGAAGTAGATCAGAAATCCGCGCACGCCGCGGTGCATGGGGAGGCGCGCGCCGAGCACGAGCGGCGGAGCCACCAGGATCAGCATGGTGGCGATGAGGCTGATCGCCATCAGGCCGAAGAGCAGGGGCACGGCCTTGTTGATCTTGCGGTCGGCGGTCTCGGCGCCGCCCTTCATGAACGCCCAGAGATCGCGTGGCTGCACGGTGTAGAAGAAGAACGGCCGATCGTCTGTGACCGGGGTGATGTCGAAGGTGTAGTTGCGTTCGTAGGCAGCAGGGTCCGCGCTGAGCAGCAACTCGCGGAACTGGTTGGGGATGGTGCTGCCGGGGAAGTAGACGGCCTGTTGCACGCCGCCCGCGAAGATGGCCTGGGCGCGGGCGATATCCGCCGCGCTGAAGGGCTTGCGCGAAATGAGAACCGTATCCAGCGCGCCATAGCCATGCGTGTCTCCCTGGCGGGAGACGATGACGTGGCGGGCGGGCTCCTTCTCGCCGAGTTGGGTGAGGGCGTCGATGGCGAGCGAAATCAGGCGGAGGGATTCGCGCGGCGGATCCAGTCCCCAGCGGGTGATGGTCAGGATGCCGTCGTCGGTGAGGTGGCTCAGGTAATCGCGGAAGGCGTCTGAGGTGTAGAGGTTGTTCTCGGAGAGGGCGAAGGCTCCGGCGGCAGTGGCCGCCCACGTGTCCACGAGCGTGGCTTGCAGAATCTGGTATTTCTCGGTGCTGCGGCGCACGAAGCTGCGTCCGTCTTCGACGTGTACGTGGACTTCCGGTTTCAGATAGAGTCCGTTGCTCAGATCCGCGAAGCGTTCGCGCATGATCGTGTCCGCGATGATGGCGTTGATCTCCACCGCGGTGACGTCGCGGCTTCCGCTGTAGAGGGCGCGCGCGACGTCCCAGCCGCCGCCCGGTCCGATAATCAGGGTCTTGGCTCCGGGTCGCACGGCATAGGGAAGCGCAGGACCTTGCAGGGTGAGATCGCGGCGGTTTTCTTCGGTGAGATTGGCGAGATCGAATTTCGCGATATCGGTAGCCGCGTCGGCATCGATCACGATCGAATTCGTGATCGATTTCACTTGCTTCTTCGTGCCGTCCGGCTGAAGCTGTTCGAAGATGTTTTCATGCTTCACGATGCCGATGCGGGAAAGGTCGTTCCACTTGGTGAAGAACTCGTTGGAAGAGATCGCCTGTCCCTTCGCATGGGTGATCTTGAGCACTGGATTGCGGTGGTTGTAAACCAGGAAGGCGACGAGTGCGAGCGAGAGCGCGACCGAACCGGCGCGTCCGCTGACGCTGCCGGCGAGGCTATGCCAGATGGCGGCGGCGACGGCGAAACTGACGGCGGCGCCGATCACTGTGTCCGGTCCGCCGACCAGTTTCAATAGCGGCAGCAGCAGCAGGCAGCCCACCGCGGCGCCGGCAAGATCGAAGAAGTAGACCCGGTCCACATGTTCGATCGTCTCGCTGATCGCCAGCGAGACAATCGCGCCCGCGCCAAAGAACGGCAGCGCGGTCGTGAAATAGACCACCGCGAGATTCCAGTTGGTGAGGTTGTCCCCCTGCGCCAGCAGCACGTAGAGCGCGAGCACCACCAGCAGGCTGTTGATGAGGCTGAGGCGCGCGAGGCGGGTGAAGAGGGGTGCCTTCCAGCCGGCTACCACGTAGGAGAACACGCCGCCCAATCCCAAGCCGAAGAGTGCGATGGAAATGGCGAGGAAGGCGAAATGGTAGTAGAAGACGACGGAGAAGATGCGCGTGAGCGAGAGTTCAAGCAGCAGCGTGGCCATGGTGGTCAGGCCGACGCAGAGATAGACCTCTCGCCATTGAGCGGAGTTAGTTTTCACGGGATGTCACCCTATTGCACGTAAATCTGTACGGTATTGCTGACCGTGTCGCTCAGCGTGAGGCTTACGTTCACAATGCCCTTGGGCACGGTTGCCGGCACGATCACGTTGACCTGATAGAGGCCGGCGTTCCCGGGCGCGAGTCCGGTGTAGAGCGGGCTGACGACGGTGCCGCCGATGCCTCCCCCGAAATTGACGGTGGCGGATGTCACGATGGGCGCGAACGGCGGTGTTCCAGGGGCCGCCTGGCCGGTGGGAATCAGCGGGCTGGTGGGCCCGAGGCCGATCGCGTAGATGGTGAGCGCGTCGCCGGCTTTGGCGGGGTGGGTGCCGTAGGCGTATCCCGGCAGTGCGCCGGCAGGCATGGGAATGCTGTAGTCCTGGTTCTGAATGGCGCCATAACCGGTGCTGCCGATGAGCAGCAGTCGCGGTGCGCGGTCCGCCACAGTGACGGAGACCAGGTTGCTCGAAAGGCCATCGCGCTGTACCTGCACCAGCGTGACGCCGTTGGGGATTTCGAAAGGCATCTGGAAGGCGAGTTGCCCGTAAGACGAGTAGTACATGGGCACGGGTGAGCCGTTGACCAGAATCTTTGCGCCGCCGATGGTTGTAGCGAGTGGGGGCGCGGAGCCGAGCGTGAGCGGGCTCAGCGACAGCTGATCGCCGAGCACCACCATGATGTCTCCTCGCGCCACCGTGTCGCCCGCGCCGAAGATCGCGTTATCCACCACACCTTGAAAATTGATCGTGGGCGGGCCTTGCGCCACCACCTTGAAGGTAACCGGCACGCTGATGGCGCCATTCACGGCATTCGATGCGATGGATACGTTGCCGGTGTAGGTCCCGGCAGCGAGTGTTCCGGGGTCCAGCGAAAGCTGCGCGCCGCCCGCGTAGGTGGCGGACGTGAGCCACGAACCGCCGCTTGTCGTGCTGACAGTTGCGCCGGTCACGTTGAGCGTCCCGAGGCCGAGGTTGGACAGTCCGACGTTGACCACAGCCGGAGGCTGGCCCTGCGCCAATTTCACGTTGACGGCGGAGGTGGATGCCTGCGCGATCGGCTGCGTGGTCACCTGCATGGTGACGGCGATCGCCTTGTTGTCCGGAGCGAACGCGGAACCGGCGGTGGTGAGCGTGCCGGAGTAGCTGCCGTTCATATTGCTGGAGGGCGCGATGTGAATGCGATAGGGATACGTGACGAGGAAGCTGCCGACGGCGTCGAGTGCGAGCGAGAGCCACTGCCCGCCATCGTTCGTCTTGGGCACGCCGCCGATGGCGTTGTTGGTGACAAACGTGATATCGCGCGTGCCGCCGGGGGCCACATACACATTGATGCTGGAGGGTACGGCGCCACCGACTTGCACGGTGACAGTGATGGTCTGCGGCGCATCCACGGCGTTGGGGTCGCTCACGGTGATGATGCCGGTGACGGTGCCGGCGGAGAGCGTGGACGTGTTGAGCGCGATCTGCAGCGGAGTGCAGATGCCGGCGAGCGTGGTGGTGGTGCAGGAGCGCTGCGTGCCCGCCAGCGCGGTCAGCCAGGATACGGAAGAGGAGAGGGAGAGGTTCAGTGAGCCATCGGCGGCGTTGTACGCTTCCACCGTTTGGGTCGCGCCGTTGGCGCCCTGCGCGAGGGACACGGGGCCGATGGTGCTCTTCACCAGACGCAGGCGCGGAGCGGCGCTCACGGTGACGGAACCGAAAACACAGATTGCGGCCGTAGCCAGAAACAGTTTATGGATCAGACCCACTCGAACGCACCCTTCTTATACGCCCAGATGTAACCGACGGCCAGAATCGCCAGGAAAACGGCTACTTCCGCCACGCCGAACCATTGCATCTGGCGATAGCGAACAGCCCAGGGGAATAAGAAGATCGTTTCCACGTCGAAGATGACAAACAGGATGGCGACAATGAAAAAACGCACGGTATAACGCCCGCGGGAGTCCGATGCGGCCTTGATTCCGCACTCGTACGCTTCGAGTTTGACGGCAAAAGGCGAGGATGGCCGGATCAGTTTCGCCGCCACAATAGCGACAACGGGAAAGGCGATCGCGATAGCCAAAAATATCAGGATCGGAATGTAACCGCTTGGCATGGCCACACTATAACACGGGTACGCAGGGTGTTTGGAGCCCTCTGGTTACCCTCTGAGTAGGGTTCGGCACGGTTGCGGCACCGTTCCGGTCTGGTAGGCTGGGCGTCATGGTAATTCTGGAAGCGCCCGAGATCCGGCGGCGGCTGCGCGATCGCGAGATTATCAATCTGATGCGCGAGGCGCTGGTTGCCTCCTCCGCCGGGGAGTGCGACACGCCGCTGCCGATGCATCTGGATATCGCGCCCGAGGCGGCGGAGGTGCACATCAAGGCCAGCTACCGGCGCGGCGGGCGATATTTCGCGCTCAAAATGGCCTCCACATTCCCGGGAAATCTGGCGCGGGGCGTCAGTACCGGCAACGGCATGATGCTGCTGTGTTCGGCTGAGACCGGAGAGCCGGTGGCGCTCCTGTCTGATGGCGGGTACCTGACGGACGTGCGCACGGCGGCGGTCGCGGCCATGGTCTCGCGAGAAACGGGGCGGCGCGATTCGGTGTTGGGCATTCTGGGGAGCGGGATTCAGGCTCGTCTGCAGGCGCGGTTTCACGCCGCGGTGCTGGATCTGCGGCAGATCTGGATCTGGGGACGGACGCCGGAGCGCGCAGCCCAGTGCCGCGCGGAAATCGCCGCGGAATTCCCCGCGGTCGAAGTGTCGCTGGCCACTTCGCCGGCGGATGTGGCGGCGCGGACCCGCCTGATTGCGACTGCGACTGCCTCCCGCGCACCGTTACTGCATGCCGCCGACATCCAGCCGGGCACGTTGATTCTGGCGGTGGGCGCCGATTCGCCGGGCAAGCAGGAACTGGACGCGGAGATCCTGCGCGGGGCGGAATTGCTGCTGCTGGATTCGCGGCGGCAGTGTGAGAAGCTGGGTGAACTGCAACATGCGCCGGAGCACTCGGGCCGCGCCCGGGAAATCGGAGAGTTCTGCGCATCGCC
>CAIRBY010000018.1 GCA_903876865.1 uncultured Acidobacteriia bacterium | reverse complement strand
GGCGGAACATCCGTTGCCGCTGATCGGGGATGAAGAAACGAGTCAGAGCCGACTGCCGTCGGCTGCTACACGGCACACGGATCTGGAAATGAGTCAGAGCCGACTGCCGTCGGCTGCTACGGAGAAGGAATGAGGATCGCGCTTTATCAGGGAACTTCGTGGATTAGCCGGCTGATACGGTGGCAGACGAGGAGCTCGTATTCTCATGCGGCCTGGCTGGCAGATAATGGGGACGTGATTGAGGCGTGGCAGCCGTGCGTAAGGCTGGTGCATTCATTGAGCGAGCAACATACGCCGGGGACGGTCGTTGATCTGTTTGAGTTCATTGAGCCGCTGACGAAGTTGAAAGCTGAGCGGATCTGGCGACTGGCGATGAAAACATTGGGGACGCCGTATGACTACGTTTCGGTGCTGCGGTTTATTTCGAGGCGGTCGAGCCGGGAGCGGTGGGAGGCGAATCTGTTTTGTTCGGAACTGGTGTTTGGGAATTGCTGGGATGTAGGGGTGGAGCTGCTGGCGCGGACGGAGGCGTATAGGGTGCCGCCGGATTGGATCGCTAGGAGTCCGTTGCTGAGGTTGAGCGAGACGGTGGTGACGACATGAAAAGCAGAAAGCAGAAAGCAGAAATGGGGATGCCGAGCATCGGAAGGGAACGAAGCCATTACTAACATAATTAATGCGGTGGCGGGGTCGGATAGCGTGCCGGTTGGGATCGCGGCGTGGCTGGCGTGTTTGACGTTCGTGATGGGGACGCTGGTGCTGGGGATCAAGATGGTGAAGGAGTTTCGCGGACATCCGGATGCAAGCGACGTGCAGGCGATGGTGGCGGATCGGTATGTGACCCGGATGCAGTGTGAGAAGGGGCACGACGCAATGAATGAGACAGTGAAGGATTTGTTTTCAAAGATCGGCGGGGTGGAGCGGGGTGCGGCGGCGGCGCTGAACATTGAGGTGCGGTCGCTGCGGCAGGAGCGGAAAGAGGATGCGGCGATCCTCCAGCATCGGTTGAGCAAGTTCGAGGAACAGATCGGTGGGCTGGTGACTTCGACGACTCTGCAGAATAACCAGCTCAACCGGATCGATGAGAAAATCGACAACATCATGAGAAAGCAGAGGACGAATTGAGCATGAACCCGGTGAACATAACGCGGCGGCATATTTTGAAGGCAGCGCTCGCGGCCGGAGGGTCGGGCATAACGCAGGAGGCGCTAGAGGATATGTGCCGAGCGCTTCAGCCGGCGCTGCTGGGGAGCGATTTTAGGCAGGCGCTGAGGGAACTGGATTCGGATGATCTGCTGGGGGCGATCACGAGCCGGGTGGATCGAGCGGTGTCCTGGGCGCTGACTCCGGCCGGGGAATTTCTGGCGAAACGACTGTGAAGGCGCGACCGAATAAGTTGGACCCGTTTGCGGCCCGCATCGATGACTGGGAGCGCGAGGGCAAGACGCTGGCGGAGATGCAGGCGGACTTGCGAGAGGATGGGTGCAAGGTGGCGCTGTCGTCGTTGAGCGAGTTTCTGGCGCGGAAGCGGCAGGAGCTGGCGGAGCGGGAAATGTTTGCGGTGATCGCGTCGGGCGGGAAGATGAACCGGGAGCTGGATGCGGCCTTCGCGGCGAACCCGGCGCCGGAGGTGGAGCGGCTGATCGACATTAGCAAGACGCTGATCATGACGCTACAGGTGAATGGGCGGGCGAATCCGAAGCTGCTGAACCTGGCCAATTCGATGCAGCAAACCGTGCTGGATTACGTGAGCGGGAAGACGCGGGCGGCGCTGGAGGGGGAGAAGCTGAAGCAGGGGGAGCGGAAGCTCAAGCTGCTGGAAGAGGCGGCGGAACGGGCGAGCAAGACGGAGGCGGTGCTGGATTCGAACCTTTCGAGCGACGACCAGGCCAAACGCATCCGCGAGATTTTCAAGCGATGAAGGCTGGCTCCAAGGCTGAGAGGAATGGGAGGAAGGTGTCTCCGCTGGATCTGCTGATGCCTTACCAGGCGCGGTGGGTGAGCGACTCGGCCAGGTTCAAGATCGGGGTATGGTCGCGGCAGACGGGCAAATCGTTCTCGACGGCGGCAGAGGCTACGACGGATGCGCTGACTGATCCGGGGACGAAGTGGGTGTGCCTCTCGGCGGGCGAGCGGCAGGCGCTGGAATGGCTGGAGAAGGCTAAGGAATGGGCGCAGGCTTACAAGCTGGCGATTGAGGACTATGCCGAGGACCGGAGCGTAGCCGAGGCGCTGCTGAAGCAGGCGGAGATACGATTTGCGAACGGCAGCCGCATCATCGGAATCCCGGCGAACCCGAGCACGGCGCGGGGCTACTCGGCGAATGTGATCCTGGATGAGTTCGCTTACCACGAGGACCCGAACAAGATTTGGGCGGCCATGTTCCCTAGCCTGAGCAATCCGTTGGCGGGGACGTTTCTGGAGCGGGTGCGGGCGATGTATGCTGGGGAGAGTGTGGAGGGTATTCGGCGGGAGATGAAGATTCGGGTGGTCTCGACGTTCAACGGGCGGGACAACAAGTTTTATCAGCTCTGGGAGAAGCGCGCGGAGAACGGCTACACGGGTCACCTGGTGGACATTTACACGGCGCAGGCGGAAGGGTTGCCGGTCAACATTGAGGAGCTGAAGGCGGGCCTGGATGATCCGGACGCCTGGGCGCAGGAATATGAGTGTCATCCGACGGACACGAGCAATGTGTTGCTGCCTTACGATCTGCTGGCGCTGGCGGAGAGCGCGGACGCGACGGAGAGCGTGTCGGCGGACTTCTGGGAGGTGCGGAGCGGTGGGGTGAATAATCCGACGTTTACGGGGATCGACTTTGGGCGGACGAATGATCCGACGGTGTCGTGGACGTGGGAACAGGTGGGGCCGCTGCTGATCACGCGGGAGGTGCTGGTGTTGAAGAACATGAGCACGGTGGATCAGAACCGGATACTGGCGAGCCGAATACGGCGTTCGACGCGGACGTGTCTGGACTACACGGGTCCGGGGATTGGGTTTGGGGATTATGCGGCCAGGGAGTTCGAGGAGTGGAAGCCCGAGGCGCACAAGTATGGGAAGGTGCAGCTTTGCACGTTCACGGTGGGGCTGAAGCGGGAGATGTTCCCGAAGTTCCGGCGGCGGTTCGAGGCTCCTACCAGCGTGCGGATCCCAATCTCGCGGGCGGTGCGCGAGGATCTGCACGCGATGCAACAGGTGGTATTGAACGGGGAGTACAACTATTGGGCGCCAAGGACCAAGGAAGGCCATAGCGACCGCTGCACGGCCGGGGCGCTGGGCGTGAAGGCGGCGGGAGATGGCGGGAATCAAGTTTTTGCGATTGTGTGCTGAGCGTGAAGATGAAATCCGAAGACCGAAACCCGAAGGCCGAAGGAAGGCCGAAGGCCGAAATCCGAAGGGGGAATCGAGACGCGATGAATATGTTTGGTGAAGAAATGAAGAGGCTGCCGGAGAAATATTACAAGACCGTGGTTATTGATCCGCCGTGGCCGGGACCTGGATCATCCCGGAGTCTCAAGGGTGTGGGGACGGTTGGGAGTGTGCTGCCTTATTCAGCTCTTTCAGGGTTTCAGTTGTCGGCGCTTCG
>CAIRBY010000017.1 GCA_903876865.1 uncultured Acidobacteriia bacterium | reverse complement strand
GGGTTCGCGGAGAAGCGGGCGAAGTATCTGATTTATTGAGGCGGGTGGGGTTGGCAGGCGGAAACGCCTGCCCTACAAAGGGGAGTGGGGTAAGATTCTGGGAGTGCGAGCTTTCCTTTTCCTTCTGATTTCGTGCGCGGGGGTGTGTGCGCAGAGTTACACGCTGGGTCCCGATTCGCAGCGCAAGGCGGATGTGCCGAAGGGCACGGTCACGAAGTATACGTGGAACCAGAGCCGGATCTTTCCGGGCACGACCCGCGACTACTGGGTGTATGTGCCGGCGCAATACGATAGCGCGCGCGCGGCGTGCGTGATGATCTTTCAGGATGGCGGGGGGTTCATTTCCGACACGGGCGCATGGCGTGCGCCTTTGGTGATGGACAACCTGATCGCGGAGAAGGCAATGCCGGTGACGATCGGGATCTTCATCGACCCGGGCGTGCGTCCGGCGGAGAGCGCGGCGCAGATGGCGCGGTTCAATCGCAGCTACGAGTACGACGGGTTGGGGGACCGGTACGCGCGGTTTCTGATCGAGGAGATTCTGCCGGAGGTGGGCAGGCAGTACCGGCTCTCGACGGATGCGAACGATCGCGCGCTGGCGGGTTCGAGTTCGGGCGCGCCGGCTGCCTTCACGGCGGCGTGGGAGAGGCCGGACGCGTTCCGGCGGGTGCTGAGTTTCATCGGCAGCTACACGAATCTGCGCGGGGCGGATGGCTACATCGACCTGATCCGGAAGATGGAGCCGAAGCCGCTGCGGATCTATTTGCAGGACGGGTCGGCGGATCAGGATATCTACTCGGGCTCGTGGTGGATGGCGAATCAGGCGATGGCGATGTCGCTCGCGTACGCGGGGTACGACGTGAAGTTCGAAGCGGGGACGGAAGGGCACAATTCGAAACACGGGGCGGCGATTCTGCCGGAGGCGCTGCGCTGGCTGTGGCGGGAGTATCCGAAGCCGATTGTGGCGGGAACGAAGAGCAAGACGGCGCGGCACATTACCGAGGTGTTGGATCCGGGGCACGACTGGGAACTGGTGGGCGAAGGATATTCGTTCACGGAGGGCGCGGCGGTGGATCGCGACGGGAATTTCTATTTCTGCGATGCGGGTGCGAACCGGATCTACAAGGTGGGGGCGGATGGCAAGCCGGTGGTGTTCAAAGAGAACACGGGCGGCGCGACCGGACTGATGTTCGGCGGGGACGGGCGGCTCTACGCGGCGGAGAGTACGCGCAAGCGGGTGGTGAGCTACGCTCCAGACGGGAAGATCACGGTGCTGGCGACCGGGGTGACGCCGAACGATCTGGCGGTGACGAGCAAGGGCGAGGTGTACTTCACGGATACGGAGACACAGCGCGTTTATCACATCCCGGTGAAGGGCGTGGCGCGGGTGCTATTTCAGAATGGGCGCAGCGGGAATCTGGGGATGCCGAACGGGGTGCGGGTGAACCCGGATGAATCGCTGGTGGTGGTGGCGGATACGCTGGGGCGGACGGCGTGGAGTTTCCACATTGCGCCCGATGGCGGGTTGACGGACGGGCAGCCGTTCTACCATCTGGAAGTGCCGGACGATGTGGAGCAGGGTCCGGTGCGGAGCGGCGCGGACGGGATGACGTTCGATACGACGGGGCATCTGTATGTGGCGACGAAGCTGGGGGTGCAGGTGTGCGATCAGGCGGGGCGGGTGGTGGGGATCATCCGGCGCCCGGGAACGGCGGATCTCTCGAACGTGGTGTTTGGCGGGGCGGGGATGAGCACGCTGTTTGTGACGGCGGGTGACAAGGTGTTCAGGCGGCAACTGCGGCGGCAGGGGTACCTGCCGTGGCAACCGGTGAAACTGCCGAGGCCGCAACTTTAGACTGATATACTTGCCTCAAGGGATGCATAGGGGCTTTTCATTGCGGCACGTGCGTGGCTTCGCGGCCATTGGTCTGGCGCTACTCTTCTGCCTGGCATCCCTGACACCGCTGGCGGCGGGCGCTACCAGTACCGCGGCCTGTTGCCGGAGCAAGTCCAAGTGCTGTTGCCATAAGGGCGCAGCCAAGGGCGGTCCGGCGATTACGAGCAGCGGCTGCCCGATGGATTGCGGGCAGGTGACACTCGGCGGGAGTGAATCCGCGCCGTGGGCTCCGCCCGTGGACATGCCGGATGCACGACTGCCGGTGCTGGGACACTTGGTAGCGCCTGGCATGTGGGCTCCGCGCGCGCGGCTGATTGCGCACAGCCTGCGACAACGCCCTCCCCCTTTCTCTCCGTTCGCCTAAATTCCAGCCGATGAATTGATGTGGTTCGGCTGAGCTGATTTGGCTTCGCCACGCGGGCGCAACCCGGATGCGGCGTGCGCGCCGTGGCGTGGAGCAGGGAGAGTTTCGTGAGATACAGAATAACGGGGATGCTGGCGCTGTGTGTTTACGCGGCACTGGCACAGGACACGATTAGCAATGCGAGTTTGAGCGGACGGGTGACGGACCCGAGCGGGGGCGTGGTGGCGGGCGCGGTGGTGACGGCGAGGCAGGAGGCGACGAACCGGCAGGCGGGCATGGTCACGGACCGGGACGGGCGCTTCCGATTGCCGCTTTTGAAGCCCGGAGCGTATGCGGTGACGGTGAAGCGGGAGGGTTTTGCGGAGGCGTCGCGCGCGATTGTGTTGACGGTGGGTTCGGCATTCGACGTGGAGATTGCGCTTTCTGTGGCGAGCGAGCGGGGCGTGGTGACAGTGAATGGGGAAGGGATGTTGATTGAAACGGCGCGGACGCAGGTGGCGGGAACGGTGGGGCAAGTGGAGATCGCCTCGCTGCCGTTGAACGGGCGGAGTTTCCTGGACCTGGCGCTACTGGTGCCGGGCGTATCGCCGACGAATACGGGATCGAATCAACTGTTCGCCGAGACTTCGGCGGTGCCCGGCCAGGGGATTTCGGTGGGCAGCCAGCGCAATTTTTCCAACAGCTTCATTGTGGATGGACTTTCGGCGAACGATGATGCGGCGGGTTTGAGCGGTGTGTTCTATGGCTTGGACGTGGTGCAGGAGTTACAGGTGGTCACCAGCGGCGGACAGGCGGAACTGGGCCGTGCGTTGGGAGGGTACATCAACGTGGTCACCAAGAGCGGGACCAACTCCCTGCATGGCGACCTGTACGGGTACTTTCGCAATCAGCGCTTCAATGCGGCGAATCCTCTCTCGAATGCGAAACTGCCGTTGACGCAGGCGCAGTATGGAGCGAGCGCGGGCGGGCCGATACATCAGGATCGGACGTTTTACTTCGCCAATCTGGAAGCACGCGCTCTCAACCAAAGCGGGCTGATCACAATCGGCGCGGCCAATGTGGCGGCGATCAATGCGCGCCTGGCACAGGTGGGGTATCCGGGACAACAGATTTCGACGGGACTCTACCCGAATCCGGTACACAGCACGAACTTTCTGGGGAAGGTGGACCACCGGATCCGCGCGGGAGATCAGTTCGCGGTGCGTTACAGCGTGTACGATGTGCACAGCCACAATTCGCGCGGAGCGGGTGCGTTGAGCGCGCCTTCGGCATCGGCGGGTTTGGACGATACGGATCAGACCGTGGCCGTGACTAACGTCGCCACGGTCACTTCGCATCTTGTGAACGAGACGCGGGGACAGTTCACGTATAACAATCTGCACGCCTCGCCGGCGGACGCGATCGGTCCGGCGGTATCGATTTCGGGCGTGGCGAGTTTTGGAACGCTTTCCGGATCGCCCACGGCGCGCGAGAACAAGATGTACGAGGTAACCGACAATCTCTCTTACCAGCGCGGGGCGCATGCGTTCCGGGTGGGTGGAGACTTCCTGTACAACTCGGACACGATCGGATTTCCGCGCTCGAATCGAGGCGCCTACACGTTTTCCTCGCTGGCCAATTTTCTGAGCGGCACTTACAACAGCTCCGGGTACACGCAGACTTTTGGCAACACGGCGGTGGCACAGACCAATCCGAACGTGGGCTTCTACGCGCAGGACGAGTGGAAAGCGGCGCCGAGGCTGACGCTGAACTTCGGCCTGCGTTACGATCTGGAGTTCCTGAAATCGATCGCGACCGACACCAACAATGTTTCGCCCCGCGCGGGATTTGCGTGGGCTCCGCTCAAATCGCGGAAGCTGGTGGTGCGCGGAGGCTTCGGGTTGTTTTATGACCGGGTGCCGCTGCGGGCGCTGGCCAACGCGCTGCTCAGCGGGGGCAACACGACGGTGATCGGCCCGAACAGCCAGGAGAGTGTGAGCCTTTCGCCGGCGCAGGCTGGCGCGCCGGTATTCCCGAACATCATCACGGTCTTGCCGGCCGGGGCGCTGGTGAATTTCAGCACGATGATCCGGCAGATGCAGAACGCCTACGCCGAGCAGGGCAATCTGGAGATCGAACAGCAGGTGGGCGCGGACATGACGTTGAGTGTGGGTTACGAACACCTGCGCGGGATGCATCTGATTGTTTCGGTGAATCAGAATGTGCCGGCCTGCGCCGCGGCCGGAACGAATAACGGCTGCCGGCCCAATCCGGCTTTTGCCAACAACAGCCAATACCAGTCGCTGGCGGATTCGCATTACGACGGGCTGCACATTTCGTTTGTGAAGCGTCCCGCGAAGTGGGCCAACGTGCGGGTCAGCTACACGTTCAGCAAGGCGCTGGACAACGTGGGTGAGTTTTTCTTCAGCGCTCCGATCGACAACGGGAACATCTGGCGCGATTACGGGCGCAGCGACGACGATCAGCGACATCGCGTGGTAGTGGATGGCGCGCTGCACACGCACGGCTTCCAGTGGACCGGATTCCTGCAGTACTACTCGGCGCTTCCGTTCAACATCGTGACCGGCGCGACGACCCTGCAGGGTACAGCGGCGCGGCCACTGGTCAACGGCGACTATATTTCCCGCAATGCGGGAGCGGGCAGCGATTTCTTCAGCGTTGGTTCGCGGATATCGAGGACGATCGCACTCAACGAGCATTGGAAGTTGGAGGCGCTTGCCGAGGCGTTCAATTTGCTCAACCACCGAAATGATCTGACCAGGAACGGAACGTTCGGAACGGGAACGTATCCGGTGTCGCCGAATGCGACCTTTGGACAGATCACGGCGGTGAACGATCCGCGGAGTATGCAATTGGCGCTGCGGTTGCGGTTTTAGGAGAAGAGAATGATCCCACTTTTATTCGCATTGGTGACGGTGCACCTGGTGCCTTCGACGGCAGGAGTGGCGGCGCGGCAGCCGCAACTGGCGAGCGACGGGCGCGTGGTCGGGTTGACTTACGGAGAGGGCGGAGCGATTTACTTCGCGGCCTCGCGGGACGGGGGCAAGAGCTTCGCGCCGCGGGTGAAGGTGGCGGAGGCGCCGATGCTGATGCTGGGGCGGCACCGGGGTCCGCGAATTGCGTTCGCGGGGAAGAGCGTGGTGATCACGGCGGTTACCGGGCCGAAGGCGGGAGAGGCCGATCTCTACGCATGGCATTCGACGGATGGCGGGGCGCACTGGTCGAAGGCGGCGAGGATCAACGACGTGGCGGTTTCGGCGCGCGAGGGGCTGGACGGACTGGCGGGCGATGCGAAGGGTCGGCTGTTCGTGGCGTGGCTGGACCATCGTGGGGAGGGGATGGAATTGTGGGGCGCGCAATCGGTGGATGGGGGCGCGACGTGGAGCAGGAACGCCGCGGTCTACGCGTCGCCGGACGGGCACATCTGCGAGTGCTGCCATCCTTCGGTGGCAATGGATGGGGCGGGGCAGATTGTGGTGATGTGGCGGAACTGGCTGGGGGGATCGCGGGATATGTACCTGGCGCAATCGGCGGACGGGGTGAAGTTTTCGAAGGCGATGAAGTTGGGGACGGGTACGTGGCCGTTGATTGCGTGTCCGATGGATGGGGGCGGGTTGGCGGTGCAAGGCGCGAAGGTGGCGACGGTGTGGCGGCGCATGGATTCGGTGTATCTGGCCGTTCCCGGGCAGGCGGAGACGAAGTTGGGCGAAGGCAAGGACGCGGCGCTGGCGTGGGACGGGGAGCACGTGCGGGCGGTATGGACAGAGGGTACGAAGCTTCGGACGTGGAGCGAGGGGAAGAGCGAAGTGCTGGCGGAAACGGGGGCTTATGCTTCGGCGGTGAGCCTGGCCGGGGGCGGAGTTGTGGTGGCATGGGAGGAGAAGGACGGGGTCTCGGTGGCCCGGCTGGGCGGGGCGAAATAAATATCGCAATTTGCAATTGCATTTTGTTTGGGGCGGATCTATACTTCCTGCATGAGTACCTGGAAGCTGGTGACGCGTAGCTTTGGTGTCCTGATGGAATACCCAAAGCTGATGATCTTTCCTGTGATCAGCGCGCTGTGCGTGGCGGCGATGTCGGTGCCGCTCTTGATCGCGGTTTTCGACACTGCCGGCGCTGCGGGCGAGCGGATGCCAGCGACCACGTGGGTGCTGGGCTTCCTGTGGTACGCGGGCGCGGCGTTCATCGGCACGTTCTTCAATTGCGCGCTGGCGGCGTGCGCGCAGATGTACTTCGACGGGCAGGAACCGGAGTGGGGCGCGGGGATCCACCGGGCGTCGCAGCGGGTGCACGTGATTCTACTGTGGGCATTGCTGACGGCGACGATCGGGCAGTTTCTGCGCTGGGTGGATTCGCGCGCGGGATGGCTGGGGCGGGTGGCGATTGCGCTGGTCGGGATCAGTTGGAACATGGCGACGTTCCTGATTGTTCCGGTGCTGATCATGGAGGAGGGCGGGGTGATGGACTCGCTGCGGCGGTCGGCGGCGCTGCTGCGGCAGACGTGGGGCGAGCAGTTGATTTCTGGCCTCGCGTTCGGGTGGATCGGGCTGCTGGCTACGATTCCGGGGCTGGTGCTGGGAGCGCTGGGGATGAATGGCTATCCGATCTTCATCGGGTTCGCGGTGTTGTGGTTCGCGGGGATGTTCGCGGCGTTCACGGCGGCGAGCGAGATCTTCACGGTGGTGTTGTACCGCTATGCGACGACGGGGCAGGCGGCGGGCGGGTTCGACGGGCAGATGCTCGGTTCGGCGCTGCGGAAGCGGTAGAGGGGGGCAGGGTGAAGCGTGCCCCCCATGCCAGAGTCGCTCACATTTTGACGATGGTGACTTCCACGTCGAACTTGCGGGCGGTGAGGGGATCATCGAACGCGGCGACGACGGTGGGTTTGCCGGGCATCACGGATGTTTCGATTTCCACCTTGATTTGCGAGATGGTGGGGTTCTGGACCGCGGCGTCTTTGAGCGCGGGCAAGGCGGTGCTGACGTCGATGCTGGCGTGCAGGGCGTATTTCCCGTTGGATTCGGCAACGACGGCTTCCACGTTCATGCCCACGTCAACGTAGGTGAACTGAGTGGTGGCGGTGGAGCCGTTGAAGGCTCCGGAGGCGGTAGGGACGCGGTTTCCGACTTTGAAGACGCCTTTGATGCCGCTATTGAGCAGCAGAGAATAT
>CAIRBY010000016.1 GCA_903876865.1 uncultured Acidobacteriia bacterium | reverse complement strand
TCCACGGACCCTTCGATCTGCTCCGCGATCTTCTCCGCCGCCGCGCCAATCAGCAGCGCCGCCTTCGCCTTCTCCGTCAACGGCGCGCGCAGCGCCGCGTAATCCAGGCCCTTATCCTTGCCGCCCAGAATCACCCAGACTCCGCCCGCGAACGCATCCAGCGCCTTCAGCGTCGCGTCCACGCTCGTCGCCTTCGAATCGTTGTAGAACTCCACCCCGTCCAGCTTGCGCACGAATTCCAGACGATGCTCCACCGCGCGGAAACTCCGCACCGCCGCTGCGATCGCCTCGTGCGAAACTCCCGCGCGCGATGCCGCCAGCGCCGCCGCCAGCACGTTCTCAATATTGTGCCGTCCCCGGATCGGAATCTCCGCCGCGTCCATCAGCGGCGCTCCCAACAGCATCAGTTGCGTGCCCGCCAGCGTCGCGCCCCGCTCCACCTCATGACGGCTGCTGAACCATAACGCCTCGCCCTCCGTCAGACCCGCGTATTTCACGCACGTCGCATCGTCCGCATTCAGCACCGCGCAATCGCCGCGACGCTGCGTCTCGAACAGCCGCCCCTTCGCCTCCGCGTACCGCTCGAACGTGTGGTGACGGTCCAGATGATTCTGCGTCACATTCAGCGCCAGTCCGATCTCCGCGCGAAACTCGTCGATCGTCTCCAGCTGAAAACTCGAAAGCTCCAGCACGTTCCAGCCGTCTTCCCGCGAACTCCCGACCATCGCCGTCACCGGCACGCCGATATTCCCGCCCACCTGCACCGGCACGCCCGCTTCGCGCAGAATGTGACCCACCAGGCTCGTCGTCGTGGTCTTGCCGTTCGACCCCGTGATGCCGATCGTTCGCCCCTTCAGAAATGGCGCCGCCAGCTCCACTTCACCGATCACCCGCACTCCGCGCCGCCGCGCATCTTCCAACAGAGCCAGGTCCGCGGGCACGTCCGGCGAGAGCACGATCAGGTCGCAGCCTTCGAAAACATCCGGCGTCTGCACGTCGAACGGAATCCCCAACTCCGCCACTCCGGGCAACTCGCGCATCGGCTTCAGATCCGTCGCGCGCACGTACGCGCCGTGCTGCAACAGCATCTTCGCCGAGGCGATGCCCGACTTTTTCATCCCGACGACCAGTGTGGAAACGCCAAAGAGTCTCATCGCAGTTTCAACGTCGTCAGCGCGAACAACGCCAGAATCAATCCCGCGATCCAGAACCGCGCGATGATCTTCGATTCCGCCCAGCCCAGCGCTTCGAAGTGATGATGGATCGGCGCCATCTTGAAGATCCGTTTGCCGTTGCGCAGCTTGAAGCTCCCCACCTGCAGAATCACCGAGACCGCTTCCACAATGAAGATGCCGCCGATGAAGACCAGCAGCACTTCCTGCTTGATCAGCACCGCCACCACCGCCATCGCGCCGCCCAACCCGATCGACCCCACATCCCCCATGAAGATCTCCGCCGGATGTGCGTTGTACCAGAGGAAGCCCAGGCTCGCCCCCGTCATCGAACCGCAGAACACCGTCAGTTCGCTCGTGCGCGGATTGCGCGCCAGTTGCAGATACGTCGCCAACTGCGAGTGCCCGCCCGCGTAGGTCAGAATCGTCAGCGCGCCCGCCGCGATCACCATCAGGCCGATCGCCAGGCCATCCAACCCGTCCGTCAGGTTCACGGCGTTCGACATGAACACCACCACCAGCGCCACGAAAATGCAGAACGGCGCCACCCCCAGAATGTAAGTCCACGGGTTCGCCATCAGATGCGGGAACAGCAGCGAAGGCTTGAACTGCTTGAGGAACGGAATGTTCATCTCCTCTTTGAAATCGCCGAACGTGCGCATCACCAGCAGCGTGGTCGCGAACGCGAAACCCATCACGAACTGGTAAAACAGCTTGCGCTTGCCCGTGAGTCCCAGGTTCCGCTGCTTGGTCACCTTCGCGTAATCGTCCATGAAACCGATCCACCCGTAGCCCAGCAGCGCCAGCATCGCCACCCACACGTACGCATTCCGCAGGTCCGCCCACAATAGCGTCGGCACCACGATCGAAATGATGATCAGCACTCCGCCCATCGTCGGCGTGCCCGCCTTCTTCTGATGCGATTTCGGACCCTCTTCGCGAATGTACTGCCCGATCTGAAACTGCCGCAGCTTGCCGATCAGCCACGGCCCCAGCGCAATGCAGAGGAACAGCGCGGTCAGGCTCGAAAATGCCGTACGCGACGTCACGTACCCGAATACGCGGAACGGGCTGAAGTGTTTATACAGCTGTTCGTAGAGTAAATAATAGAGCATGTGGACTACGCCGTGAACCTTTCCAGCGCCCGTTCCACGTGCACGCCGCGAGATCCCTTGAATAGAAACGCATCGCCCTGCTGCGCCAGTTGGCGGGCATGCTCCCCTGCCTCGGCCGGATCGTCGAAATACTCCGCCCCGATCCCCTCACTCGCCGCCGCTTCCACCATCGCGCGCGCCGCGCCGCGAATTCCGATCAGTAGATCCACGCCCGCCCGTGCCGCGTACCGCCCCACCTGCCGGTGCAACTCCTCCGCCGCGTGCCCCAATTCCAGCATCTCCCCCAATACCGCCACCCGCCGCTGCGCCGCCGTCCCGCCCAGCACGTCCAACATGGATTGCGCCGCTTCCGGATTCGAGTTGTAGCAATCGTTCCAAATCACCATTCCGTTGTAGTCGATGCGCTCCCCGCGCATCTGGCCCACCGTGAAGCTCCACACCGCTTCGCGCATCCGCTCCGGCGCCACCCCGCACACGTCGCCCACTGCGATCGCCGCCAGCAGATTCATCACCGCGTGCCGCCCCGTCAGCGTGGTCTCGAACTTCGTGCCCAGCGCGCGGAAACGCGTGAATGCCGCCCCATACTCCACGTCCTCACCCCGCACATCCACACCTTCGCTCATTCCGAACGTCACCGAGCGCCCCGGATGCGCCACGCGGAATCCCGCCACCCGCGCATCGTCCCCGTTCAGCACCGCCACCCCATCCGGCGCCAGCCCTTCGATCAATTCCCGCTTCGCCCGCGCGATGCCCTCGATCGAATCGAAGAACTCCACGTGCGCGTAGCCCACATTCGTCACCACGCCGATTTGCGGCCTGGCAATCCTTGCCAGTTCCCGGATCTCGCCCGCGTGGTTCATCCCCATCTCGATCACGCCGATCCGGCAGCCCTCCGGCAATCGCAGCAGGCTCAGCGGCACGCCCTGGTGATTGTTGTAGTTCCCGATCGTCTTCCCCACCTGCTCCGCGCCCAACCCAACCGAGAGCAGCTGCGCAATCGCATCCTTGGTCGTGGTCTTTCCTGCGCTGCCCGTCACGCCGATGACGGTCCCGCCCCACGCCTGCCGCGCCCATGCGCCCAGCGCCTGCAACGCTCGCTCGCTGTTCGCCACCACCAACTCGGCCGCGCCACCCGTGCCGCCTTCCGTCGCGCGCTCCACCACCACCGCCGCCGCGCCCTTCTCTACCGCCGCACCCACGAAATCGTGACCGTCGTTGTTCGGTCCGCGTAGCGCGAAATACACATCGCCCGGATTCTGTGTGCGTGTATCCACACTCCATCCCGAAGCACTACCGGCCGGAGGCGCTCCCGCCGCGCCCATGGCGCGCGCAACATCTTGAAGGGTAAGGTTCATTGGATTCCCGGGCTCTTCTGGTACCCATACCCTTTCAGCACTTCGCGGGCCACGGCCCGGTCGTCGAACGCAATTGTCTGATCCTTCAGCACCTGATACGGCTCGTGCCCCTTGCCCGCCAGAATCACGATATCGCCCTCGCGCGCCTCCTTCAGCGCGCATACGATCGCCGCCCGCCGGTCCGGTTCCACCACGTGCCGCACATCCGTGCGCCGGACCCCTACCAGCGCGTCGTTCATGATCGCCAGCGGATCTTCACTGCGCGGATTGTCGCTCGTGAGCACCACGAAATCGCTCGCCTCCGCCGCCGCCTGCCCCATCATCGGCCGCTTGGCGCGATCCCGGTCTCCGCCGCAGCCGAACATCGTGATCACCCGCTGCGGGTTGAGCCCGCGCGCCACCGCAATCACGTTGCGCAGCGCATCGTCCGTATGCGCGTAATCCACCACCACCGTGAACGGCTGCCCTTCGTCCACGCGTTCGAACCGCCCCGGCACCGCCTGCAGGTTCGCGATCCCCGCCGCGATCACCTCCGGCGCCAGCCCGTAGGAGAGCCCCGTGCCGCACGCCGCCAGAATGTTGTACACGTTGATCTTACCGATCAGCGGAGAGGCAATGGCGAAGCGCTGCTTGCGGTATTGCACCTCGAATCGCAGCCCCTGTAAGCCCCCGGAGATGTGCCGCGCGCGCAGATCCGCCTCCTGCCCCAGCCCGTACCAGATCGCTTCCGTGCCTGCCGGCAGCGCGATCCGCCGTGCGAATTCGTCGTCGTGATTCAGCACCGCGAAAGCCGGCGCCGCGCCGCCCGCGCCCGCGAAGAGTTGTTGCTTCGCCGCGAAATACTCTTCCATCGTGCCGTGAAAATCCAGATGGTCGCGCGTCAGATTGCTGAACACCGCCGTGTGAAAATTCAGGCCGTACACCCGCCCCAGCGCCAGCGCGTGCGAAGAGACTTCCATCGTCGCGTACGTGCCGCCCGCCTCCAGCAACTCAGCAAACAGCCGCATCAGGTCCAGCGATTCGGGCGTCGTATTCACCGCCGGCAGCACCCGCCCCGCCAGGTGATATTCAATCGTCCCGATCATCGCCGTGGTCCCGCCGCTCGCCCGCAGCACCGAATCCACCAGGTACGCCGTGGTCGTTTTCCCGTTCGTCCCCGTAATCCCCGTCAACCCCAGCCGCTCGTCCGGACGCCCGTAAAATTGTCGCGCCGCGATCGAGAGCGCCCTGCGCCCGTGCTTCACCTGTACCCACCGCGACGCCATCTCTTCCGGCGCAGCCGATTCGCTCGCAATCGCCACCGCCCCCCGCCGCAATGCCTCCGCCGTGAATTGCCGCCCGTCCGCCTTCGCCCCGGGGAAAGCGAAGAACAGACCCCCCGCCGTGACCTTGCGCGAGTCGTACTCGATTCCCGTGACCGGAGTCCGGGCGAGTTCCGGCGCAAGCGGCAAGTGCAGCTCCACGCCCGAAATTAGTTCGCCCAAATCCATCACGAAAAGTCCGTCACCAAAAGTTCAGCCCGCCAGGTTCAACGATCAAACTGCACGCGGATGCGCTCCCCCTGGTGCAGCGGCGCGCCCGGCGGCGGCGATTGTACCCGCGCCACTCCGCTCCCCGCCGGCAACACCGTCAACCCCTTCGCCGCGGCCTCCGCCAGCACCGCCCGCATCGTCATACCGCGGAAATTCGGCACCCGCGGACCCGCCGGAGCCGCCACCGTCACCACCGGCACCGGCATCGGTCCATAAATCGGCGCCGCCGGAGCCGCCTCCACTTCGTCCGCTTCTTCCAGAATGCTGCGCCCGTTGCCGTCCAGGTCCGCAATCGCCAGATCGTTCAGGTCTGCCGCATTGCCCGCAATCAGCGTCTTCCCCGCGCCCGGCTCTTCCAGATCCTTCGGCACATCGAACACCCGCAGCGCCTCGCTCGCAATCGCCTTGAACGCCGGACCCGCCGAGTACGCCCCGAACCCGCCCTCGCCGTGCGTCCCGTTCACCGTCACCACCACCACCACCGACGGATTCGTCATCGGCGCGAACCCCATGTAAGATCCGTTGTACGTGTGCGTGTAATGCTTCGATGCGAAATCGTAAATCTGTGCCGAGCCCGTCTTGCCGCCGCTCGAGTAGCCCATCAGCCGCGCCCGCGCCCCCGTGCCGTAAAGCACCACGCCCTCCATCATCTGCCGCATCGTGATTGCGCTCTCCGGCTTCAGTACCCGCACTGGAGGCGTCACCGGCTGCACCTGATCGTTCTTCTTCAGCACCAGCCGCGGCTTCACCAGCACCCCGCCATTGGCGATCACGCTCGCCGCCTGCGCCAGTTGCAGGGTGGTCACGCTGACCTCCTGCCCCATCGAGACCGATGCCAGCGTCGTCTTGCCCCACCGCTCGATCTTGCGCACCAGCCCGCTCGATTCGCCCGGCAGCGGCACCCCCGTCTTGCGCCCGAATCCGAACCGGCGCATATAGTCGTACATGTTCGTCTGCCCGACCTTCATGCCAACTTGAATCGCGCCCACATTGCTCGATTTCGCCAGCACCGTCGCCATCGGCACCACGCCCATGCCCGCGTGCGAATCGTGAATCGTGCGCGTAAACAGCGTGATCTTTCCCCCGTTGCAGTTGATCGGGCTCTCCGGACGCAGCGTCGTCGTCTCCAGCGCCGCCGAAAGCGTGATCACCTTGTAGACACTGCCCGGCTCGAACGGCACGCCCACCGCGTGGTTCGCCCGCGGCGCCATCTGCTCCGCGCTCGTCACCGGCTGATTCGGGTCGAACGTCGGGTAGCTCGCCATCGCCAGCACATCGCCCGTATACGGGTTCATCACCACCACGCTGCCCGATATCGCATTGTGCGTCTGCACCGCCGCCGCGATCTCCCGCTCCGCCACAAACTGCAGCCGCTCGTCGATCGTCAGGGTCAGCGACGTCCCCGGCTTCGGCGCCACCGAGACCTGCGAATCGATCCCGCGCCTCTGCACGTCCGTTAGCATCTTCATCTTGCCCGGCGTGCCCCGCAACTCCGAATCCAGCCCCTGCTCGATCCCCGCGTTGCCCTTCTCTTCGAAATCCACCGACCCCAGCACATGCGCCGCCAGCTGCCCGTTCGGGTAGTGCCGCGTGCTCTCGTGCACCACGTTCACCCACTCGACGTGCCGCGCTCTCAGGTTCAGGATGTTGTCGTATTCATCCGCCGAAATATTGCGCTTCACCACCAGATCGTGACGGTGCGCCTCCGCCGCCTGCCGGATCCGGCTGAACAACTCGCCCCGGTCCAGATGCAGCAGGTATCCCAGCAGGTCCGCCGTCACCGCCGCGTTCACCTTGCTCGGATCCACCGTGACCGATTGCGAGGCGAGGCTCATCGCCAGCGGACGCCCGTCCCTGTCGTAGATCGTGCCCCGCGCCGCCGGGATCGTCTCGTGTTTTTCCTGAATGCGGTGAGCCTTGCCCACGTAGGTCTGGTGATTCACTACCTGCAGTGACACCAGATTTCGCAGGATCCATCCTCCCCAAAGCAGGAAGAGAACGGCCAGGCATAGTATTCGTCGCTCCACCATGATGCGCCGCGTGAAGGACTCACGCCTCCTGTTTCCTTTTGCTTGGCTTACCTTACTTGGCCATGGCGACCGCGCCCTGGGGTTTGCCTTCCAGATGGAAGACCTGCCCCGAGGAGGGCTCGACCAGGTTGTTTTCGCGCGCCAGTTGATCCAGGTGCGCCGGGCTCAGCAGCTCGGCCTGTTGCACATCCAGCACCCGGCGGTCTTCCAGCAACTGCCGCTCCTGGATCCGCAACTCTTCCACCTTGTAGCCCGCGATCGTCGTGCCCACCGTGGGCGCAAACGCCGTCGTCAACAGGATTGCCAGCACACCCGCCGCGCCAATCGCGCTCCAGCAGGCCCCGCGCGCCTTCGGATCGGCTTCCCGCACCAGCCGCGTATTGTCGATCTTTTTGCAGTAGAGGTAAACGGTTTCGTGGGGAAGATCGCGCAAAGCGTACGGGTCGCGCTCTGCCCGGGCGCGGTTCGTGCTCACCGCCTGCCCCTGCGTGAGCCCCGCCGGCGCCTGGTTCTTTTTGAAAAATGCTGGTAATGTCGCCATGATCTTCTTGGTTACCTCCGGCCCCTTGAAGGCCTTAAATCATCTCCAACGCCCGCAGTTTCGCGCTGCGGCTCGCCGGATTTCGCATGCTCTCTTCTTCACTCGGCTGCAAGGGATGCTTGGTCAGAATCACCGCCCGCCCTTCGTGTCCCAGCGACTTGAACTTTTCCTTTACCGCCCGGTCGTCGCTCGACATGAAACTGATCACCACCATCCGCCCGCCGCTTTTCAGGATCTCGGGCCCGATCGCAAGTAACCGGTCCAATTCTCCTGGTTCGTCGTTCACCGCCATTCGCAGCGCCATGAAGGTCTTCGTGGCTGGATGCAAACGGCCCGTCCTAGGCACGGCCCGCTCCACTACATCGGCCAGATGTAATGTGCTCCGTATGGGCCGTGCTCGGACGATTGCTCTGGCTATTCTCCGCGCCCTCCTTTCCTCACCCATCTGATAGATCAGATCGGCGAGTGTCTTTTCGTCGGTGTGATTGACGAAATCGGCTGCCGTCATGCGCCCCGTTGTATCCATGCGCATATCCAGCGGCCCCTCCGCCATGAACGAAAACCCTCTGTCCGGTGCCGTGAGCTGATACCGGCTGACACCCAGATCTGCCAGTAGCCCGTCCACCTTCTCAAACCCTGCCTGCTCCACCGCCGAAGCCAGCGATCCGAAATCGCCATAGTGGAAACAGATCCGGTCACCCCACGCGGCGGTGTTGGCCTTCGCCATCTCCAGCGAACGCGTATCCCTGTCGTTCGCGATTACCGTCCCCGTGGTCAGCGCCCGTGCAATCAAACCCGTGTGCCCGCCCAATCCCGTGGTTGCGTCCAAATACACGCCATCCGGACGTAGGGCCAGCAATTCGATCGATTCGGCCGGCATTACGGAAATGTGCATAGGCCATTACTTCATTCCTGCTTTACGCAGCTTGGCCTTGTCCGCCACCGGATCGACCATCGATTCGCGCTTCTTCAACTCGTAAAGCGCATCGTTCAGAACCTCAATGTGCCCACCGAAGTTATACAGGTGGACCGGCTTGTTCTCCATGTCCAACTCGCGCCGCAGCTTCGGACTGAACAGCACCCGCCCCTGGCTGTCCATCTCCGTCTCCGTCCCCAGATCCGCGGCGTTAAATGCCAGCCGCTCCGCTGCCTCCGGATCCTCGGAAAACTCCTCCAGGAACTTTTCCGTTTTCTCCCAGTACGTGATCGGGTAAACTTGCGCTATGCGACGGTCCATGCTCGTCACGAACAGCTTCTTGTCCGTGAACTGCTCTAGATACTCTTTGAAAGCGGCTGGGACTTTGACGCGGCCTCGGTCATCCATGTGGGCATCGTGCACACCCCGCGGAGGCTTGATTTCGAGCGTCTGAACCCCATCCTCGGCCATTTTCTTCACTTTTTGGCCAGTTCCGGCCACACAACCCATAGTATAGTGGTCATTCCTGTATTGCAAGCGGTTTTTTACAGGATCTCTATGATTAAAAACGGGGTTACACTCCCCGAATGGCCTACACCACAGGTGCGGTAATTCTAACGGCCTACACTAGATATAGATCGAAAAAGAAGAGAAAGCGAAGAAGAGTCGAAACTGAGGCGGAAATAGAAAAAGCCGGTCAAGTTTCGCCTTGCGGCTGCCCCGGACCGGCTGTGTGGATTTTGCTACGACGGCGCCTCTCAGCGCCGCACTGCCCTACCGATCTACTGTACCGGGAACGTCGTACCCTGGCTGAACCGCGTCTGCGGATCGCCCGTCACGTTCACCGCGACACTCAGCACCACCGCCGTACCCGTCGGCGCGTCGTTCGGAACCTGGAACGCGATTTCACTCACGCCGATCAGGTTCGGTGCCACACGCGAGGTAATGATGCGCGCACCGGCATTGTTCACGCCGATGATGATCTGTCCCAGCAGCAGAGCGTCCGATCCGGGAATCGGAAGCGCGCCCGTGCTCACCGAAGGAGCCGCCGGTCCCAGACCCGTAACGTAAACGCGGACCGTTTCACCGCGGCGCGCCGGGTTCTGAATGCTGGCGAAGCTGCCGTCCGGCCGTACGATCACGGCGCTGAACGTTCCATCCGTCAACGGAGTCTGGAAGATCCCCGGAGTCGCGGAGACCACCGGCATAATCGCCGAAGCCGTACCGCCGCCCACGTTGATCGCTACCGGAGTTCCGCTCGATACCTGCGCATCGCAGGGAACCTGGAAGGTGATCTGTTGCGTGCTGCCGACCGTACCTACGCTATACAGCGGAGCGGCCACACCGCCCACCGTCACCGTCGCGTTGCCGAGCGTCGTCGGCCAGGGGCCGAAGGCGTTGTACGGCAACTGCAGGTTGTTGATGCTCGGCGCGAGGCCATTCGCCTGGATCGTCACCAGGCTGCACGGCGAAAGCGCCGAGAGCCGGAACAACCCAGCCGTGCTGTAGAAACTGCTCGTCGTCAGGGTCGGTCCCGCCGGGATGACCGTGAGCGTGAAGTTCTGCGTGATGCCGCCCGCCAGTGCCGATACCGTCACCGCGCCTGCCGTGGCGCCCGCCGTTACCGTGATCTGTGCGCGGCCCGTCGCATCCGTGGTCGCCGTGGCGCTCGAAAGCGTCGCCGGTCCGGTCACCGAGAACTGCACCAGCACGTTGGCGAGCGCGGCGGAGTTCGATCCGTTCGCCTGCACCACCAGCGGAGCCTGGAAATTCTGTCCGATCGGAGCGCTCTGCGTGTCGCCCGAGACCTTCACCAGCGAGCTCAGGCTCACCAGCGTATTCAAGGTGAACGTCTGGCTGATGCCCGTGTTGGAACCCGTCAGCGCCGCCTTCACCAGAATCTGGCCGGTCGCGCCCGGTTGGAACGTGATGCCCATCGTCGCGACGCCCTGCGTGTTCGTGGTCGAAGTTCCCGCGGTCAATACCGCGGAGCCGGCCGGGGATACCGTCCACGCTACCGTCGTATTTGCCACCGGCACCGCGCCCGTGCCATCCTGCACCAGCACGGCCATTTGAGCCGTACCGCCCGGTGCGATGGTCTGGTTGTTGCCGCTGGAGATCGTCAGTTTGCCCGGCGTCACCGGGGTCACCGTGATCTGCACGCCGTCCCATTCCTGGAACCCGATCGGCGCCGCCAGAGGTTGCAGGCTGATCGTCTGATCGAATTCGAGCGGATCCAGGCCGCCCACCAGGACATTCACCACCGATTGATTCTTGCCGGGGATCGGTCCAAACAACGGATAGCAGGAGGCGTTGCCGTTGGCGTCCGTGGTCACGCTGCCCGGGTCCGCGCCCGCTTGCGGCGCGCCGCTCTGCGTCGCGCACGAAGCCGAAGGCAGAGTTGCCGGGTTGGTGTTCACCAGACGTACCGAGACGCCGGGAACCGGCATGCCGAACGCGTCGACATGCACCGTGATCGGGGTGGTGCCTACGCCGCCCGCCGGTCCGGAGATCGAATAACCCGCGCCCGCGCCGGAGGGCGACGAGGTGAACAGAGAAAACACCAGCTGATTACTGAAATTGTCGTTCAACGCCACTGTTTCCGTGAAGTTCGCGTACGCGCTATCCGCGGTCGCCTGAATCACGCTTTGCAGAAAGGGCGTCTGCGTCGTACCCGTCTGTCCGCCTTGGGCCAGCGGGCATACGCTCATGCCGTTGGCGTCCGTCATCGTGAACGAGGGGAACGAAGGCAGGGTTCCATAGGAAGAGACCACACCCCAATTGATGGTCTTGTTGGGGACCGGAGCGCCGTTCGCATCCGTCACCTTCACCACCATCGGGAAGAAATAGGTGAAGGGCTTGCGGGCGGAACCCGGGGTGATCATCTGCCCGTTGCCGGAGACGATGGCGATATTGGCCGCAGTGGCCTGCGCGTCTGCGGCGGGCGCGCCTACGGTTGCAAGTACAAGTGCCGAAAATAGGGTGACTTTAAGTTTGTCCAAGAACTACCTCCTCGTTCGCGCGGAACATGGTTGGATACGTGTGGACGCGGGGAAATACCAGTCTAGCACCAACATCCGCCGTTCGCGAACCCATTCGTTACAAAAAAAAGGGGAGGAGCCGAAGCTCCTCCCCAAAGTTGTACTGACTACTGTTCTGTTTAGTGTCCGCCGTTTTCGGCGCTCGTCGTGTTGCTGTTGGAGCGAGTCGAGGTACCCGGATCGCCCAACACAACCGCGAGGTAACCCATGGCGAGGTTGCGCGCACCGAGATCGCTGATGAACGCAAAGCCGTGAGCCCACTGGAAGTTGCAAACCGCGAACGCATAGCCCTGGAAGGTCGGGACCAGGCTCGAGGCCAAACCTGCCCAAACCGTACCCGCGGCGATCGTGCCAGTGTTGGTGGCGGCCGGGGGGGTGGTCGGAGCAGCGGTGGTTCCGCCGTACCAGGTGAACGTGCAGGAGCCGGTCTGAGCGGCGGTCACGGCCGAACCCAGCGTGTACGGATCCTGCGACGTGTTCGCCACGGTCAAACCGGTGTCAAAGCCGGCCTGGTTCGTGATGTACGGGTACAGGAGGATCGTACGGCAGAGGATGATTCCGAACAGCGTGCGGGCAGCCGAGGCATCCGACACGAAGCGCGGAATGGTCAAGCTGCTGGACGCGGCGCCGGAGGTGGCCGTCGGAGCATAGCTGAGGTTGACCGTGGAGGTGCCGATCGCCGGAGCCGACTGGGACACGTTGGCGGTGTAGGTCAGGTATACAGCGAAGGTCAGGGTTTCCGTGGCGTTCGGGTTGGTGTTGATGACTTCCCAAACCGCGGTGCCGGTGCCGGCAGAGATCGGGATCTGGAAGGCATTCTGGTTGGCAGTGGCGTTCGAGGTGGCCGTGATCGCCGGGAAGAAGCCGGTGGTGCCGGCGTTGCCGTCGTTCGTGGTTTCACCGTTGATCAGCTGAGCAAAGCCAGCGATGCTGGTGTTGCCCGGGACTGCGTTGCTGACCATCGACGCGCCGTTGTTTACGTTCGTGGTGGAGACGTATACGTTGACGCCGGAAGGAATGTTGTTGAAGATCGCCTTCAGGCGGGTACCGTAGTCGGCCAGACCCGCAACCTGTCCGGAGTTGCCGGAACCAGAGATCGGGAACACGAAGTTGGATTCGGAGTTGTAGGTCGCGCCCGGGGTGTTCTGGTTGGCAACGATCGGGGTCACGCCATCTGCCTTGAAGTACGGCACGGCGTTCTGCAGGAGGTTACCCGAGCCGGTGCCGGAGGTGATCTGGCCGGCATAGGCCGTGTTGCTCTGCGGAACTACGCGCGTCTTGAATGCAGTACCAAACTGCTCGGTAAAGTTCAGGTATGCAACCTGACCGCCGCTGAGAGCCTGGCTGGTGCACTGCTTCAGGTTCGTCACAGCGCTGCTGACGCCGGCCACGAGGCCGTTCTGCACGAAACCGACGGCCAGCGAGGACTGGGAAATCGAGAGCGACGTGGCGCCGCTGATCGAGATCGAAGCCTGTACCGGCTGTGCGCCCGAAGCGGAACCGCCGGCCAGAGGCACAGCGTTCACACGGACGTTGGTGACGCGGTATACACGCGTGCCAGAGGTGGTCGGGGGCAGAGCCGGGACGCCAAAGAACGTCACGGAGTTGCCGCTGACAATACCCTGATACACGTTGGCAGCCGGCGTGGTGCCGCTGCTGACAGCAGAGCCCCAGGTGGCGCTGCCATAGGTGGCGCCGACCGTCGCCGGGCAACCGGTGAGCGGGCTGGTGCAAAGCGTCTGCGGAAGAGACGGACCATAGCCAGGGAGGCCCGAACCCGGCTCGTCGATGAGCAGGAGGGCTTCAGAGGCGTTGCCGGTACCCAGACCAACGGTCGAGGGCAGCAGGCGGCTGGTCACGGTCGTGTTGTAGAAAACCGTGATGTTGACCAGCGGAATCGAGTTACCCGGCGTGATCGAGGTACCACCGGTGCAGCTCAACGTGATGTCGCCCGTCTGTTCCGTGTAACCTTCACCGCGCAGCTGCGGGGTGACCGTTACGTTCGTGGTGCAAGACAGCGGAGTTCCGATGCCGCCGCCACCTACCTGCGCACTGGCCATCCCTGCGAAGAGGGCGAGCACAGCAAGCGCAAGTGCGAATCTGCGAAAATCTACCATTTCTTTCTCCTTGTGAATTACGTGTTGAATCGGTCGAAGTTCTCTTCCAACCTGAGCCTCAAAATCGAAGTCTCAAAAAACTGTTCAGCCAACCTAGGGAACTTCTCCGTGTCGGGCGGAGAGCCTTTTTCCGAAAGCTTCAAGTAGCCATCGGGCCTTACTGAAACTGCTTAACTCGTTTGACTGCTTAACTTTTTTACTTCCACCCGCGGCACACGATCATTACTTCTTATGTCTGATGCGCTCAACAGGGGTAAATCCAAAATTGCTATTGAAACTAGACGCAGTAAAGACATTCATAACGGATTACCCGGCACATGTCAAGGGATATGCTTCCCTTTCAACACGAAGCCACGCAGCAATCCATCGTGAAGCCAACTGAAAACGATGCTCGCCCGATTTAATCACGTAACAGACCCCGTAGTCAAGAGTTTCATACCAATTCGTCTCATTAAAATTCACCTACTGCAGTGAAAGGACTACGGGATTACTCTGCACTCCCCCAACTTTCAGGGTCATCGGAAGCGCCAGTCCCGGGGGCGTTGCTACCGGGATGGTCACGTTGACCTGGTATAACCCGGTGAACCCGGGCGCCAGGCCGGCAAAACTCGTCGGGATCTCAGTCCCGTTTAAAACTACCGTCACAGCCGCATTTGTGGTCGAAAGTTGGCCACGCTGTGTCACAGCGCCCAGCCCTGTGGCGAAAATAACCAGCGCCTGTCCCCGCGAGAGCGGGTTCGAGGGCTGAATCAGGCTGTAATTTGCGTTTGTCATTGCGCCAACCGGGGGATTGCCCACTATAAAGATGCCTGGACTTACCGCCGCTACCGGAATCTGCTGCTGCGCCGACCCGAAGGCCGATTGCACGTGTATTGTATGCAAGCCAGGGGCCAATCCCGGCGGGACCTGCGCATTGATCTGAAACGGCGTCGCCAGCAGCAGCGCCATCGCCGTCCCGTCCATATCCACCTTGGTCGCCGCCCCCGTCCCCGCCAGACCCACGCCGAAAATCGAAATCAGCCCGCCCGGGGAGATCCCCGGAGCGAACGTCGCCGCATTCACCACCGCCGCCGCCGTGAAACTCACGTCCTGCGGGGTGACCGCCAGGTAGAACTGCGGCCTCAATACCTTATATACCGCCGCCGTGCTCCCGGAGAGGTCCGTCACGCTGCCGCCCGGCGCCAGATCGCTGATCTGCGCCCGGAACGCCTGCCCGGTCCCTACCTGCAACTGATAAGCGCTCTGCGTGCCATCGCATACCAGCATCCGCGAGAGCAGCGCCCCGCCCGCCGGAGCGTTGCCGCCGGCGTCCACCAGGTCATAGGCCTCGAATGCCGCCCCACAGCTGCCCGCGGCTGAAGTAACCGTGGTCGCGAGCGTCTGCATCAGCGCCCCCGGCTGCGAAATCGCCGCCACCAGGAAGCGCGTGCTCGCCGGAGTACCCAGCGCATAGCGCGCAATCGAGCGCAGGCTCGCCTTCCAGGTGCCGCCGGCGGCGCTGAAGCCGGTCAAATAGTCGTTCAGCTTGCTCCGCCCGAGCAGCGGGTTCGAATCCTGAATCAGAATCGAGCCATCCGCCGCAATTCCCGTGGCGACCACAACGTGCCCGCCCGCCAGGTTGCCGTTCAGCGTAAGCCCCAGTGAAATCAACACCGGCGAGCCGTCCGCCAGGAAATCCGCAATCGCCGTCACTGCCGGAGCCGCCACTTCCACATCCGCCCCACCCGTGAAATCCGCCGCCCGCCACAGATTCACCACCTGCTCGCCCGATGCCCCGTTCGAAAGGTAGCCATCGCACGTCTGCACGCCCTTCGCATCCGTGGGGCAGTTGTTGGTCAGGAACTGATTGAGCGCCGCCGCATCCGCCGGACCGTTGGGCGAACCCAGTTCGCCCCGGTTCTGGTGGTAGCGCAGCATCGAAGCCACCGCCGCCACCATCGCGCCCTTCTGCGCCAGCGTGCCGGTCCCGCTGCCCACCGCCGTACTGCCCGCCTGCACCGGCGCCGGATAGTTGGCCAGCGCACTCGCCGCGCTCAACAGATTAAATGTGATGGGGCTGCTCGCCACCGCCGGCGCGTTCGCCGTCACCAGCGTCACACCCACCGCGCCGGGCAGGCGCACGAAGGTCTCCGCCATGCCCTTGGCATCGCTCACCGCCGAAGCCACCGTCAGTTGCGCCCCGCTGGACGCCTGGAAGCTCACCGCCGCGCCCACCACCGCGTCTCCCGCCGTATCCCGCAGCGCCACCCGCAGCGAAACCGGCAGCAGCGCGCCCGGGGGACCGGTCTGGCTATCGCCCTGCACCTTGGCCAGCGAGATCCGGTTGTTGGCGAAGCCCCGCACCGTCAGCGTGCCGCTGACCGTATTCGCCGCCTTCGCGTCCGACACCTGCACCGTCATGCTGCCGCTCGTGCTTGCCAGCGGCACGAACATATTCCACGTATACGCGCCGTTGGCCGTGGTCACCGTGAAGTTCGGCTTGCCCGTCACCGCCACCGTAATCGTGCTGTTGTTCGGGAAGCCCACAATCGCGAACTGCACCTGGCTGCCCGCCGATACCGTGGAGGGAGAGATGATCAGCCCCGGCGTCTTGGCAGCCGCGTGCTCCACCGCCGCCCCGTCCCCCGGCTTGTAGGTGAAATATCCGCCCTCGAAATTCTGCTGATGCACGCCCGCCGTGACAAACTCGTCCGACGTGGGCATGCCGTAATTGCCGCCCGCCGCGCCCAGGGCGTTGTACCGCGCCAGAATCAGCCCCGCCGTGAAATAGGATTGTCCGCTGCGCGGTCCCGCCGTGGCGTTGTAAATCGCACCCCCGCTGAAATTCTGCGCCGCGCCGGAATTGGCCCCGAAGGTGGAGAAGGCAGCCGCCGCGGAGACCGGCGCGCCCGCCGTGCCCGCATCGTAGCCCAGCAGCCCCCACTTGTTCAGAACCCCTCCGCTCACCACCTGCACCGGATTCCCGCCCAGCGCGGACCAGGTTTCGAACCGCTGCGTGCCGCCCGCGCTCACGTCCGTCAACGGGTAGCCCAGCGTGCCGCCCGCGCCGCCCATCTCCTGCCACGCCGCCAGCACCGCGCCGCCCACCACATACGCCGTGCCGATGCTGTCCGATTCGGCCACGATGTACGTCTGCGCCGCTGCGTCCGCCGCCTGCACCAGTTGCACGTAGCCTTTGCCCACCCGCGTCGCCGGGCTCGGAATCGGCGTCTGCACCGTGATCTGGTTGCGCGTCAGCGCATCCCGGAAAGATTGCTGCACCGTCTGCGGCGCCCCATCGCCCACCTGGCAGCAGGGCGAGGTCACAAGGATGTTCAGCTTCGGGCTGACTGCGCTTTCGCTGGCCGCCGTCACACTGGCCACGCCGCCGCCTACCGCCGTCAGCACCGCCGTGAAATTGTTCTGCGCGATCTTGATCACGTTGCTGTTGGTGGTGACCCAGGAGACCGGCCGATCGCTCAGCACCGCGCCCGTGGAACTTACCGGCGTCGCCGTCAGCGTCACCGTCTGCCCCAGCGTCAGGTTCAAAGTGGTGTTCAGCGGCGCACCGCTCACCCGCACCGCCGCCACCGGTGGCCGGATTCCCGGACCCGTCCCGCCCGGCGTGTATTGAATCACGCCGCCCTCAAAAGTCTGCCGGTGGTCGCCGTTGGAAAGGATGATCTCCTGCGTGGTCGGCAGCCCCAGCGTGCCCGCGGGCCCGTTGGATGCCATATACGTGCCGTAAATCGGCTGCAGCACGCTGAAGAGCGAGCCCTTGTTGAGGCCGGACGTCACCGAATAGATCGCGCCGTTCAGATAGGTCTGGAAGGTCGCCGTGGTCGTGGTGGGCGCCGTCATCGCCGTCTCCACATCCACCGGAGGGCCGAGGCCGCCGAGGCCGCCCCGCGCCGTCCACTCCGTGTAGAAGAGGATGGAGGTGCTGCCCGCCAGATTGCGCACCGTGAAGTTCTGCCCCGTGGCCAGCGCCGCGTGGTAAGAGAACAGCGCGTAGCTCTTATCGAAGAGGTCCCAGGTGCAGGAGTTGGTCAGGTCCGCCGTGGGGCAGGTCATGGTGTCCCAGAGCGGCAAGCCGGCCGTGCCCGCCGTCACCGTGACGTAGTAGGCATAGAGGTCCGGGAAGAGTTGAATCACGCCATCGGTGACGTCGCCAGTGGGGCTCGCCGTGGCCAGCGCATACTTGACGCCGGTGGTCTTCAGCGCGTCGTTGAACTCCTGCACGTAGCCCGTGGTGCCGAGTTTTTTGACGTTCCCCAACGGCGGCAGCGAGACCAGATTATTGAAGCCGCCGCGGAAATACGAGGTGAGGAACTGGTTCTGCATGGCAGGCGTGGGCGCGCCCGTCCCCACATCGATGAACGTGTTCAAGGTGACCGCGGCCGAGGCCGATTTCGATGAGTCCGCCGCAGCCGTCGCCGTCACCGTCACTTTGGAGGCCACCGTGATCGTCGCCGGCGCGGTGTAGAGGCCGCTTTGGTCGATCGTGCCGCTGGTAGCCGGCGTGATGGTCCACACCACTGTATTGCTGGCCGCATTCGCGACATTGGCGGTGAATTGCTGCTGCTGCCCCGCCGTCAGAGTGGCCGTGGTGGGGCTGATCGTGACCGATACCACCGGCGCGGGCGTCAGCGTAATCTTCGCCGTCCCGGTGGAGGAAGATCCGGTATCGGACGCCGTCACCGTCACCGTGGTGGTGGCGGCGATGGTGGTGGGCGCGGTGTAAAAGCCCTGGGAATCGATCGTGCCCGTGTTCGGACTGAGGCTCCAGGTGTAGCCGCTGCCCCCGCTCGCCGTGAACTGCTGCGTCCCGTTGGCCGCCAGGCTCACCGAGGAGGGCGAAATCGAGACGCTCGGCGGGTTCAGGGTCACGATCACCGAAGCGGATTTCGTGGCGTCCTGGATCGAAGTCGCCGTGATGGTGACGTTCAGCCGGGCCGGTATCGAAGAGGGCGCCACATAGTTGTTCGTGGTGCTGATGCTGGTGCCCGTCAGGTTGTTGCCCACGCCCAGCGTGCCCGTGTGCGGACTGAACGACCAGTTCACGCCGGTATTGCCCGAGGGAGCCGTGCAGATCGCCGTCAGCGTGATCCCCTGCCCGGGGGTCAGCGAGAGCGAACTGGAACTGAGCGTCACCAGGACCTGCGCAGGGAGACTTCCTGCCGCCAGACAAAGCAGCAGAAGCCGGAAGAGCGTAGACTTAGACACGTTTGGGCGCACGGGTACCTTGTATCTTAATACGGTAACAACCCGATTCCCCGTCCAGAGTTTCTGCTCCATCCCGCCACCCCCCACCCCCCCTTCTCGTCGCAGAGGAAACCGTGCCACCATCGGTCATGCGCTCCGGTATCGCGCTTCTGTCACTGGCGGCCGCATTCGCCCAGCCGCCCGCCTTCCGCGCCGAGCGCATCCTGCCCTCCGGCGCCGCCCGCCCCGCGCTCCTCGCCCCCGGCATGCTCGTCTCCATCTATGGCGAATCCCTCGGCCCCGCCGCCGCCTGCATCGCCCCCGCCACCGGACGCCCCGGCTATCCCACGGAACTTTGCGGTGTGCAGGTCACCTTCGCCGGCAAGCCCGCCGGACTTCTCTACGTCCAGGAGCGGCAGATCAATTTTGAGGTGCCTCCGTTTCCCGTACCTGAGGCCACGCAAGCTCCCGGCAGCGCGGAAGTGCGCGTCACCTATTCCGGCGCGAGCGGCAGCGCCGCCGTGCGCACCGGGGTGGAGACCGTGACCCTCTCCCTCGAAGGCCCCGCCCGCATTGGCGGCCCCCTCTGGATTCACCTCGAGTTCCCCATCCTGATGCGCGGCTATGGCGAAAGCTACCCCGCCCGCCTCATGCCCGATTATTTCCCCTGCGCGGAACTGGAGGTGCGCCGCAATGGCGTGCCCCTGCCGCGCCTCGCCATTACCTATTCGGGCGGCGTCATGAGCGGCGATCCCTGCGGCCACATCATGTATCCCGCCCCGCACCCCGACCGCCTGCCGCTGCACGTGCAGTATCGCCTGCGCGAGCCCGGCGAGTACGAAGTGCGCTACACCCGCTTCCGCTCCCCGCCCTACGCGCCCGTCAAAGACAACACCCTGCTGCAATCGGCCTGGACGCTCATTCACATTCTTCCCGCTGCGGCACACCGCAGCCTGCCGCCCGCGCCCGCCAATGCCGCCGAACTCCTCAGCGATTATCTGCCCAACCTGCTCGCCGCGCCCGATGCCGCCGCGCTCACGGCCATGCTCGCCGCCGCCTATCATCCCGATACGCTCGTGCGCCAGTACGCCGCCTACGCCCTCGCCTATTGGCCCGAGTCCTCTACCGCGCCGCGCGCGCTCGCGCTCGTGCAATCGCGCGGCCCGAGCGACGTGCTGATCGATCGCGTAGCCAATGCGCATCCGGAACTTCTGACTTCGCTCGCACCCTATCTGCTCTCTGACGACCCGGTGCTCTTGCGCGGCGCCGTGCTCGCCGTGCGCCGCCACAGCCCAGCGCTCGATGCCGCCGCGGTCGGCGCCGCCGAGCACATTCTCCGCATCGCAGATCCGCAGACCGCCAACGATTTCGTGGCTGCCCTCGGCGGCAGCACCGACCCGCGCGCCGCCGAACTGCTGTGGAGCTTCGTCGCCCGCCACATCCACGAGGAGCAGGCCGCCATCGCCCTCACCTGGCGCAAGGATCCGCGCGATCTGCCCCGCCTCGCCCCGCTATTGGAAACGCAGACCAGCCTGGCCTACGCGTTCCGCAACAGCTATGTCGAAGCCGGATTGCCTTACCTCGAAGCCGCGCTCGCCGGTTCCACCAACGCCCGCCTGCGCAACGAGTGCGCCCGCGAACTGATCGTGGCCCGCCGCCCCGCCGGCTTCGCCTTCGCCGCCACAGCCATCGAAGGCAACACCACCGGCCGTCACGAACTCGCCCAATTCGTCCGCGATCAGTTCCCCGAACTGCGCGACGCAGCGGAAGCGGCCGTGATCGCCTTCCTCAAACTACGCGCCCGCTGATCGCTCGCCCGAACTGTGCGAAACTCTGGCATGGCGAATCTTTACGAAGCCATTGGCGGGGCCGACGCGTGCCACAGACTCGCCGGGGCTTTCTATGCGAAAGTGGGCCGGGATCCGCTGCTCCGGCCGCTCTTCCCCGGGAAGAGCTTCACCTGCGCGATCGAGGAGTTCGCCGCATTTCTGGCGCAGTTTCTCGGCGGACCCGCGCAGGAGATGCAGCGCCGCCGCTACCTGAGCCTCCACCATTCGCACGCTCGCTTCCGCATCACGGCGGAGCAGCGCGATGCCTGGATGCGTCACATGGCCGCCGCCCTGAGCGAGACCGGTATCCCGGAACCTACGCGCGACAGCCTGCGGAACTACTTCGAAAAGACCAGCGCCATGCTGGTCAATGCCGGCCCTCGTCCGGCGGAGGTCCCGAGCGAGCACGACAACCCGGACATCGATCGGCGCGAACTCGAACCGCGCGAGAAGTCTCAGCTCTGCCTGGAAAAGATGATCGCCGCCCTACAGGCAGGCCACGAGGAAATCGCGCTCGATCTGCTGGACGGTCCTTCGGGCCACGCTCTCGACGCAGCCACCGTCACCGGCGCGCTGGCGGAGTTCCTTCGCAACGGCCACGCCGCCCTGTTGGCCTACGCTCGCGACAGGCTGACCCGCGAACCGCAGCTCACGGCGGAACGCTGGGCCGGCCGCACCCTGCTGCATGAGGCGGCGGCGCGGGGCAATCTGGAATTCGTCGGGCTCCTGCTCCAACTCGGCGCGGACCCTAATGCGCTGGATGCGGGCGGACATACGCCGCTCCATGCGCTGGCCAACGAACGCACCACGCCGGGCGGGGAAGAGATTGTCCATGCGCTGATTCACGGCGGCGCCTCCGTCGATCTGGACCGCGGCGTCAAGCGTGCAACTCCGCTGCACTCCGCGGCGCGGCGCGGCAACCTGGAAATCGCCCGCGCCCTGCTGGAGTGCGGCGCTGAACTCGAAGCGCGCGACAGCCGCGGAGAGACGCCGCTGCGCCGCGCCGTCAACTGCAACAAAGTCGCCGTGGCCAGCCTCCTGCTGGCGCGGGGGGCCAACCCGCGCTCGCCCGGCAGCGGGAGACTCACCCCGTTGACGGCCGCGCGCAGCGACGCCATGCGGCAGGCGCTTTCCCTGCGCGGGTCCAGAAACCCATTGCCATAGCGGGTCCGGCGACCCCTTACAATAGAAGTTCACGTGACCCACCCCGGCATCTTTATCACCTTTGAAGGCATGGACGGCTCCGGCAAGACCACGCAGATGCACCGCCTCGCCGCCCGCCTGCGCGCGCTTGGCCGCACCGTGCTCGAAACCCTGGAACCCGGCGGCCCGCCCGTGGCGCAGAAGATCCGCCGCATCCTGCTCGATTCCGCCAATCAGGAACTCGGCCCCACCACCGAGATCCTGCTCTATTTCGCATCCCGCGCGCAGAATGTGGATGAGTGGATCAACCCGGCTCTGGCCCGCGGAGAGATCGTGCTCTCCGACCGCTTCACCGATTCCTCGCTCGCCTATCAGGGCGTGGGCCGCAATCTCGGCATCGATACCGTGCAGGCCCTGGAACGGATCGCCTGCCGCGGCCTCAAGCCCGACCTCACCATCCTCGTGGACGTGGACGCCGAGGCCAGCCTCGCCCGCGCCCGCGCCCGCAACGAGGCCGCGCCGCATTGCGAGACCCGCATGGACGATCAGGCGCTCGAGTTCCACCTCAAAGTGCACGAAGCCTATCACGCGCTGGTGGCCGCCGAACCCGAACGCGTCCGCCTGGTGGATGGCCGCCGCGGCATCGACGAAATCGAACAGGACGTGTGGGCGATTGTGAGCGCGCACCTCGAGGCCGCGAATGTTTGAGAATTTCTGGGGCAATCAGGCGGTCTGCGAAGCGCTCGAACAGATGGTGGAAGGCGGACGCCTCTCCCAGACGCTGCTCTTTTCCGGCAGCGAAGGCCTCGGCAAAGCCACCCTCGCCCGCCGCGTGGCCGCGCGCCTCATGGCGCATCCCGAACTCGTGGAGAAGGACGATCTTTCGCTTCCCGAAAATCTGGAAACCATCGCCGCGCGCGAAAAATGGACCGCCGAGAAGCGCAACGAAGATCCGCTGCAGTTCGCCACGCATCCCGATTTCGTCACGTTTCCGCCCGATGGTCCGCTGCGCCAGATTTCGATTCCGCAGACGCGCCTGCTGCGCGAATCGGCGCAGTATCTGCCGCACAAAGGCAGCCGCCGCGTTTTCCTGATCGATCACGTGGACCGCGCCAACGATCAGGCCGCCAACTCGCTGCTCAAGACCCTGGAAGAGCCGCCGCCGCACCTCATCATCATCATGACCGCGCAGAACGCCTACGATCTGCTGCCCACCATCCGCTCCCGCGCCGTGCCCTTCTACTTCGCGCCGCTCGCGCCGGAAGAGATGCGCGCCTTCGTCCGCACCCGCGCGCTGGATCAGCCGGAGCGCCGCATCGCGCTCGCCGCGGGCAGTCCCGGAGTCGCGATGTCGCTCGATCTCGAAGCCTACGACAAACGCCGCGCCGCCATGCTGGTGCTGCTGAAGGCCGCCGCCGGAGCCGCCCCGTTCGGCTCCTGGATTCCCGTGGGCGAAGCCATCGGCCGCTCCAAGAGCGAGAAGCTCGAACTCTATCTCAAGGTGCTCTACGAACTGTTGCGCGACCTGCTCCTGCTGCACGAAGGCGCAAGCGAGATCCGCAATCAGGATATCCGCCGCGAACTCGAATCGCTCGCCGGCAAGGTGCACTTCCTGTGGCTCCGCAAGGCCGTCCACCGCGTCGATGAGATCGCCATGCTGCTGCGCCGCAACATCCAGAAGACCATCGCGCTCGATGCGCTGATCCTCGAACTCCGCGCCGCCGCGTAACGGGATACCCGCTCAGCAGTTGCCGACAGGCCACACAATACGATGGCCTGTCCCACTCACTGCCCTGATCTTCTTTGCGCCTCTGCGCCTTCGCGTGCCACTCTGCTGCCCCCGCCTTCCCGATTCCACTCAGCGCCGCCGACAGGCCACGCAATACGATGTCCTGTCCCACTCACTGCCCTGATCTTCTTTGCGCCTCTGCGCCTTTGCGTGCCACTCTGCTGCCCCCGCCTTCCCGATTCCATTCAGCGCCGCCGACAGGCCACACAATACGATGGCCTGTCCCACTCACTGCCCTGATCTTCTTTGCGGCTCTGCGCCTTCGCGTGCCACTCTGCTGCCCCCGCCTTCCCGATTCCACTCAGCGCCGCCGACAGGCCACACAAAACGATGGCCCACTAGCGCCTTGTTCCTCTTTGCGCCTTTGCGTGCCCTTCGCTCTCTTGCGCCGCACAAGTCTGCTCAGCCGCTGCCCCGGCAGGCCACACAAAACGATGGCCCACTCGCGCCTTGCTTCTCTTTGCATTACTAAGCATTCGTTTCAGCGCAGCCCGCGAAGCATCGACGGAACTCGTGGCGCAGGCATTCTTGCCTGCGGCGCCGAGATTCGTCTCGGCGGCCTGTTTCCCGCGGGCAGAACAAGCAATCTCGACACGAATGTCGAGACGGCAGGCAGGAATGCCTGCGCCACGAAGACCTCGAACCTACGCCGACCCGACCGCCGCGCGATTTGCGGCTTTGCGAGCCACTCTGGTTCGCGACTCGCTACGCCGAAATCCGCGCCAGTGTAGACCAGAACTCGGGGAAGCTCACCGACGCCGCTCCCGCATTTTCGATCACGCTCGGCCCATCGCCGCGCAGCGCCGCCACCGCGAACGCCATCGCGATGCGATGATCGCCGAAGCTATCGAACTTGCCCGCGCGGAACTTCTGCCGCCCCGGAATCACCATCCCGTCCGGCAGTTCCTCCGCCTCCACGCCCAGGCGGCGCAGATTCTCCACCACCGTGCGGATGCGGTCCGTCTCCTTCACGCGCAGTTCGCCCGCGTCTTTCACCGTGAGCCCCTCTTCCGTGGCCGCGCCCAGCACCGCCAGCACCGGAATCTCATCGATCAGCGCCGCGGTCATCGCGCCTTCCACCATGCCGCCCTTCAACTCCGAGTGCTGCACCACGATATCGCCGATGATCTCGCCGCCCTGAAACTCCAGCGACGGAATGCGGATCTTCGCCCCCATCCCCGTCAGCAGATCGAGCAGCGCCGAGCGCGTGGGGTTCAAGCCCACGCCGCGGATCGTCAGTTGCGAGCCCGGCACCAGCAGCGCCGCCACAATGAAGAACGCGGCCGAGGAGATATCCGAGGGCACCAGCAGTTCGCGCCCCGTCAGCCGCGGACGCCCCTGCACCGTGATGCGGCCCTTCGACGCCACCAGATCCGCGCCGAATTCGCGCAGCGCCACTTCGGTGTGGTCGCGCGACGCCACCGGTTCGATCACCGCGGTCTCGCCCTCCGCGAACAGCCCCGCGAACAGCACGCACGTCTTCACCTGCGCGCTCGGCACCGGCAGCAGATACTCGATGGGACGCAGTGTGCCGCCGTGAATCTCCAGCGGCGGATACTTGTCTTCCCGCGCGCGCACATCCGCGCCCATCAGAGCCAGCGGCTTCATGATGCGCTGCATCGGCCGCCCGCTTAGCGATTCATCGCCGAAGATCCGTGTCACAAACGGCTGCGCCGCCAGAATGCCGCTCAACATGCGGATGGTCGAGCCCGAGTTGCCCGCGTCCAGATCTGCCGCGGAGGCGCGCAGCCCGTCCAAGCCCTTGCCCTGAATCGTGACGTCCGTGCCTTCCACTGTGATCTCGATGCCGAGCGCGCGCATGCAGCCGATGGTCGAGTGGCAATCCGCTCCCGTCGAATAGTTATGGATGCGCGATTCGCCCTCCGCGATCGAAGAGATCATGGCGTAGCGGTGCGAAATCGATTTGTCGCCGGGCAGCACAATCGCGCCCGTAATCGCCGAAGCGGGAGAAATAGTCTGTTGCATGGGTTTATGGTTCGAGGCCAATCATTTCCAGAAAGGCGCTGCCGATCTGTTTCATTTGCGCGTTGGAAAGACGGTGGAGCGGCCCTTTGACCAGGCGCGCGTTGTCAATGGCTCGCATTTGATCCATCAGCAGGTCCGAGGGTTTAGCCAGACGCCCCGCGGCTGGGACTCGGAGGCGGAGGGGTTCGGCATCCTCCACAAGCTTCGTAGTAAGAGGAATCACCAGGGTAGACGGATGCCCGGCATTCAGCAATGCCTGTGACTGCATGATCAGAACGGGACGAGTCTTTCCAGGTTCAGTTCCCTGGCGCGGGTTCAAGTCTGCCAGCCAGATCTCTCCGCGGTTAAGCATCCGGATCCCGTTCGATGGCGGCAAACGCTGCGTTGACGATCATACTTTCATCGCGCACACGCCTTGAAACTTCCGCCAGGCGCTCCGCCCGGATGCGCGCTTCCGTGCTGTGGTTCATCCGCCGGATCGCGATCCGGATATATTCTGCGCGAGAGACATGAAGGGTGCCGGCCAGACGCCCGCTCTCTTCCATCAGGTCCTCCGGTAGTTTGAGGGCAATAGACCGCACAGATATCTCCTCTTGATATCCTAACATCCGAACGCATACCGGAAGCTATTCGCCACCAGCCCGCGCAACTCCCCGTCCGTGAAGCCGAATTCGCGCCGCGCCAGCTGGTACTCGCCCAGCAGCGTGCAGCGGAACATCGCCGGATCGTCCGAGTTCAAGACGATCGGCACCCCGGCATCGAACAGCTGCCGCACCGGATGGTCTTGCACGCGCTTCACCACGCCCGTCACCAGATTGCTGGTAATGCAAACCTCCAGCGGAATGTCGCGATCGCGCAAGTGCCGCATCAGCGCCTCGTCGTGTACCGCGGAGATGCCGTGCCCGATGCGTTCCGCGCCCAGTTCCAGCGCGTCCCACACTGACTGCGCCGAAGTGCCCTCGCCCGCGTGCGCCGTGAGGTGCAGCCCGGATGTTTTCGCGAAGGCGAAGACCTCGCCGAACCACTTCGCCGGACCGCGCTCCTCGCTGCCGCCGATGCCGAAGCCGATCACGCCCTGCCCCACCCGCTCCGCCGCCAGTTCCGCCACCTGCATCGCAGGCTCCACCCCGAACTGCCGCACCGCGTCCAGTATCCAGCGCACCTCCACCGGGCTCTCGGCCGCCGCCTCGCGCAGGCACTCGAAGATCGCCGCGAAATCCTGCTCTTTCCACAGCACCACGCCCGCCGAGACGATGATCTCCGCGTAGCGCACGTTCTGCGCCGCCAGCCGCTCCAACAGCCGCCGCGCGATCAGCCCGTAGGCCTCCGGGCTGCGCAATCTCTTGCCCACCACCCCAAATGCGCGCAGAAACGCATCGAAATCGGAGTAATAATAGAGGGCGCGAAACTCCTCCAATGGAGTGGAGGGGTCCAGTTCGTGCAAAGTTTCCGGCTCCACCGAGCCTTCCAGGTGGAGATGCAACTCGGCTTTCGGTACTTCGACTAGGAAATCATCCATACTGAATTCACAGGTTCTCATGACTGGCGAAGAAATTGAAGCAATCGTAAACGGATATCACGGTGATGCCTTCCGCATCCTTGGCCCGCATTCCGTCCGCAAGAAAAACGGTCAACCGCGCTGGGAAGTGCGCGCGTTTCTCCCTCAGGCCGATTCGGTCGTAGTCGTTTCCGGCGCCGCTGCCGCCCCCATCACGATGGAAAAGAAGCACGCGCAGGGCTTCTTTGTCGCCACCCTCGAAGGCGAACCCGCGCCCTACACGCTGCGCGCCCGCCTCTGGGACGGCCGCGAGGTGGAGATCGACGATCCCTACCGCTACGGTCCGCAGATCTCCGATTCCGACCTCTACCTGCACACCGAGGGCACTCTCTACGAAGCCTGGAACACGCTCGGCGCGCACGTCATCACCGCCGAGGGCGCCACCGGAACCCGCTTCGCCGTGTGGGCGCCCAATGCCGAAACCGTCTCCCTCGCCGGCGAATTCAACGAGTGGGACACCCGCCGCCACCCCATGCGCAAGCGCAACGGCGGCGTCTGGGAGCTCTTCGTCCCCGGCCTCGGCGAAGGCATCACTTATAAGTACAACGTGCGCTCGCGCTTCGCCGGATACCAGCAGATGAAGGCGGACCCGTACGCCTTCGCCTGCGAGACGCCGCCGAAATCCGCCTCCGTGGTCTGGAGTCACGGCCACTACGAGTGGCAGGACACCGCGTGGATGGAAGAGCGCGCCGCCTCGGACTGCCTGAAGGCGCCGATGGCCGCCTACGAGGTCCACCTCGAAAGCTGGATGCGCGGGCCGATGGGCCACTCCCTCAGCTACCGCGAACTCGCCGTCAAACTGGTGGTCTACGTCAAGGAGATGGGCTACACGCACATCGAACTGCTGCCCATCATGGAATATCCGTTCTCGGGCTCGTGGGGCTATCAGGTGATCGGCTACTTCGCGCCCACGTCACGCTTCGGCAATCCCGACGATTTCAAATTCCTGGTGGATGCCTGCCATCAGGCCGGCATCGGCGTGATCGTCGATTGGGTCCCCGCCCACTTCCCCAAGGACGCGCACGGCCTCGTCTTCTTCGATGGCACCGCGCTCTACGAGCACTCCGACCCGCGCAAAGGCGAGCAGAAGGATTGGGGCACGCTCGTCTTCAACTATGGCCGCAACGAGGTGAAGAGTTTCCTCATCTCTAACGCCATGTTCTGGCTCAAGGAGTTTCACATCGACGGCCTGCGCGTGGATGCCGTGGCCAGCATGCTCTATCTCGACTACTCGCGCAAGGCCGGCGAGTGGGTGCCGAACCAGTATGGCGGCAATGAGAATCTGGAAGCCATCGAGTTTCTGCGCCAGTTCAACGCCCGCGCCCACACCGTGCCGGGCGCCTTCACCGTGGCGGAGGAATCCACCGCATTCCCCGGCGTCTCCAAGCCCGTCTACCTCAACGGCCTGGGCTTCACCATGAAGTGGAACATGGGCTGGATGCACGACATGCTGGACTATTTCCACCACGACCCCATCTACCGCAAGTACCAGCACAACAACATCACCTTCAGCCTGCTCTACGCCTTCACCGAGAATTTCGTGCTCCCCATTTCGCATGACGAAGTGGTGCACGGCAAAGGCTCGCTGATCAATAAAATGCCCGGCGATGAGTGGCGCCAGTTCGCCAACGTGCGCGCCTTCCTCGCTTATATGTGGGTGCACCCCGGCAAGAAACTGCTCTTCATGGGGCAGGATATCGGCCAGCGCGAAGAATGGAACCACGATCGCTCCATCCGCTGGGAACTGCTCGAGTTCGAGCCGCACCGCAAGCTGCAGGCGCTGATGCGCGAGCTCAACCGCCTCTATCGCGACCAGCCCTCGCTCTATCAGGTGGATTTTCACCACTCCGGCTTCGAGTGGGTGGATTTCCGGGACGGGCAGAGTTCCATCATCGCCTTCATCCGCCGCGCCCAGGATCCGAAGGATTTCATTCTGATCTGCTGCAACTTCACCCCGGTGCCGCGCCAAGCCTATGCGTTCGGCGTGCCCGAAGAGGGCTTTTATCGGGAGATTCTCAATACCGATTCGGAACTCTTCGGCGGCAGCAATCTGGGCAACGGCGGCTGCGTCTCTTCGAGCGCCACGCCGCGGCACAATCACCCGCACTCCATCGCCGTGACGCTGCCTCCGCTGGCCGTGGTGGCCTTCAAGAAGCTGTAGGGTATGGCGAAGTACGATGCGATCATCGTCGGCGGCGGCCACAACGGCCTGGTAACGGCCGCGTATCTGGCGCGCGCCGGGCGCAAGGTCCTGGTGCTGGAACGCCGCGAACTGCTGGGCGGCTGCGCCGTCACCGAGGAACTCTGGCCGGGCTACCGCGTCTCTACCGGCGCCTACCTCACCAGCCTGCTGCAGGAGCGAATCGTGCGCGAACTCGACCTGCCGCGCCACGGCTACGCGGTGGATGCCAAGGACCCCGCCTTCTTCTCCGCCTTCCCCGATGGGCGCCACTTCTTCATGTGGCAGGACCGCGCCAAAACGCTGGCCGAGATCGCCAAATTCTCGCGCCACGATGCCGAGGTCTACCCCGCCTACGAAGAGCAACTCGAACGCCTCTCGCAAGTGGTGGAGGGCTTGCTGCTCACTACCCCGCCGCACTTCCCGCCGCGCGCCGTGGATTTCGTGGATTACCTGAAGCTCACGGGAAAGATGCACGGGCTGGGCGCGCGCGACCTGGTGGCGCTGGTGAAGATCTTCACGCAGAGCGCCGCCGATTTTCTGGACGAGTGGTTCGAATCCGAGCAGGTCAAGGTCACGCTCGCCACCGATGGCGTGATCGGCGCCAATGGCGGTCCGCGCTCTCCCGGCACAGCTTACATTCTGCTGCACCACTGCATGGGCGGCGTGGCCGGGCACCGCGGCTTGTGGGGCTTCGTGCGCGGGGGCATGGGCTCTGTCTCCGAAGCCATCGCCTCGGCGGCGCGCGCCAAAGGCGTGGAGATCCGCGTCAACGCGCCGGTCGCGAAGATCCTGGTACGCGGCGGACGCGCCTGCGGCGTGGTGCTGGAAAATGGCGACGAACTCGAAGCCGGTTCGGTCGCGAGCAATCTGGACCCCAAGCTCACGTTTCTGAAGTTGCTCGACCCCGGCGAGCTCGACCCCGAATTCGTGCGCGCCATCCGCAATTTCCGCATCGAGGGCACCAGTTGCAAGATCAATCTGGCGCTCAACGGCCTGCCCGAGTTCACCGCCTACCCCGGCGCGCCCGGCCCGCATCATAAGGCCACCATGCACAT